>DSDX01000022.1 GCA_011048485.1 Candidatus Aminicenantota bacterium
CGGTCAGGGAGGGATCGGACTTCCCCCAGTTGATGACCACCAGGATGCCGATCATGACCGCGAAATGAAGGGCCGTCTTCCAGAGCGGCCGGTCCTCCTTGGCGCCCTCGCCGGCCGCGAAGCCGGACTCGTCCTGCTCTTCCCGGCATTCCCGGCCGAAAAAGGCCTGCATGAGGAGACCGATGACGACCGCGAAGAGAACGGCCCCCACGGCCCGGGCCAGACCCACCTGCCAGCCAAGGACCTTACCGGTCATGATGATGGCCAGAACGTTGATGGCCGGTCCGGAATAGAGAAAAGCCGTGGCCGGCCCGATGCCCGCCCCGCGGGTGTAGATGCCGGCAAAGAGCGGCAACACGGTGCACGAGCACACGGCCAGGACCGTGCCCGAGCATGAGGCGACTCCGTAGGAGAGGATCTTGTTGGCCTTCGGGCCCAGGTACTTGATGACCGAGTCCTTGGAGATGAAGACGCCGATGGCACCGGCGATGAAGAAGGCCGGGATGAGGCAGAGGAGGACGTGCTCCCGGGCGTAGTCCTGGAGCATGAGGAAGGCTTCCTGGACGGCGTTGCCGACCGTGGCGCTCCCGAAGGGCACGAAATAGGCCGCTAGGAAAACTCCCAGCAGGATGAGGGCGATCTTCTTGTCGTTCACTGCTCTTTTTCCTGAACCATCATGAAGCACTGGGCCCCGAAAGGAGAGTCTCCTCGATCCAGGCCCTGATCTCGTCCCGGACGCGGCGGAAGCAGGCCAGGACCTCCTCGTCCGTTCCCGTGCAGGCCGCCGGATCGTCGAAGGCGCGGTGGAGGTAATTCTTGCCGCCTAGGAACATCGGGCAGTCCGTCTGCTTTTCGTCGCAGACCATGACGACGTGGTCGAAGCGCCGGCCCTCGAAGACGTCGATGCTCTTGGAATGGTGGCCGCTGATGTCGATGCCGATCTCGGCCATCGCCTGGATCGCACCGGGGTGGACGCGCGTCGCCGTCGTTCCCCCGCTCACGGCCTCGAACCGGTCGCCGTAGAGGGCGTTGATCAGTCCCTCGGCCATCTGGGACCGGGCCGAATTGTGGACACAGATGAAGAGAACTGTCTTTTTCATCCTCCCTCCTCCCGCGGCCGGCTCTCGCAGACGCAGCCGCGCACATTCCGCCGAACGCAGTCCTCGAAATTCTCGACGTCTCCCGCGGCCTCGCGGGAAAGCTCGATCCGCTCCCGGAGCGCGCCCGAGACGAGTCCCTCGAGGAGGGCCCGCGCCTCGTCTGGGACGCGATAGATGATCCAGCGCCCGTCCCTGACATCTTCGGCGATGCCCGCTTCGCGCAACACCCGCATGTGATGAGAGACCCGCGACTGCTCCATCCCCAGGATGAACATCAGCTCGCAGACGCAGAGCTCTTTCCTCAAGAGGAGGAGCATGATCCTCAGCCGGGTTGGCTCGGACAGGGCCTTGAAGATCTTGACGATGTCTTTCATGGGCATTGGATGATCCCCTGGGCCCACAGGCAGCCGCCGCAGGCCGGAAAATCGCTGCCGTAGCAATCCTCCTCGTTCTTCTCGAGGAGGGAGCAGCCGCCGCAGACGTGGCAGGGCGAGAAGTCGAAAGCCTTGACCTTGTCGCGGAAGCGGGTGTAGGCCTCCGAGTTCCAGATACCATTGAGGTCTCCGGTCTGGACGTCGCCGAAAGCGTGAGACCGGACTTGGCGCTCGAGGCCGTAGAGATAGGTCTTGTGGGAGTGGAGAAGCCCCATGCAGGGGGCCACGAGGCCGTCCCAGCGGACGAAAGCCGTTCGCTCGTGGATGAAGCGGCAGCGGCGCGAGTCGACGGCGACGCGGTTGCCCATAAAGGTCAGGTTCTCGAAGCCCCGGAGCAGGCTGAAGAGCGTGTCCTTGGTCGTGTTGTTGACGTCGATGCGCGGCAGCGACAGCTCAGTCTTACCGGGGGCGAAGGTGAAAGTCTCGAGGGTCAGCGTCTGGAGGCAGAGCATCTCCTTCTCCATCGCCTCGCTGTACGGCAGGACGTGGCTGACGAGGATGCGCCGGGCGCCGACCGAACGGGCCAGGCGGTCGAGATGCTTGACGTCCCGAAGGTTGGTCTTCATGACAACGAAAGCGATGCCGATCTCGATCTCGTGCCCGTCGCGCCCGTTCCTCCGGGCCAGACGCTCGACGTTCTCGAGGACGCGGGCCAAGCCGGCGCCGGGTCGGACGGCCGTGAAGCTCTCCTCGGTCATGCCGTCGAGGGAGATCCAAAGCGTGTCGAGGCGCTCGCGGATAAGGCCGTCGATGAGCGCGTCGTCGAGAAGGGTGGCATTCGTGGTCATCTCGGCTCGCAGACCATACGCTTTGACTGCGCGGACCATGTCGAGAATCCGTGGATGGGCTGTCGGCTCGCCGAAGCCGCTGAACATGACCGACTCGAGGTGGGGGAAGCGGCCGAGCTGGGAGACAAGGCGCTCGAAAACGGCCATCTCCATGTCGCCCATCGGCTCGCTCCAGGTGTTGCGGATACAGGTCCGGCAGGCCAAGTTGCAGCGAGATGTGGGCTCGATGTAAAGCCGGTTCAGGCTATGCATGTTGGGCAGGATCTCGGCACGACTGCCCTCGAAGACGATCTCGAGTTTGGCGCCGGGGGTCAGGCCGAGCTTCTTTTCGATCTCCGGCAGGAGGATGAGCTTCCCGTCCTCGACGCGAACCTCGTGGACGGCCCGGTCAGAAACGCGCTCTCTGCCGAGCAGACCCTTTTCGCCCTTCTCGAGATAGGCC
>DSDX01000136.1 GCA_011048485.1 Candidatus Aminicenantota bacterium
ACGTTTTCCTGACCGTCACCGGGATCAAGTCGCTCATCCGCAAGGAGCACTTCCGGCGCCTGAAGGACGGGGCCATCGTGGCCAACGCCGGGCATTTCAACGTCGAGATCGACATCCCGGCCCTGGCGGCCATGGTCATGACCTCGAACCCGTCCATGACCGCCTCGATGGCCCGGATGGGATCGACCTCGGTGACGACGACGCGGGCGCCGGCCCCCCGGGCCCGCATGGCCACGCCCTTGCCGCACATGCCGTAGCCGGCCACGACGAACCGCAGGCCCGCCAGAAGGACGTTCGTGGCCCTGAGAATGCCGTCGATCGTGCTTTGGCCCGTGCCGTAGCGGTTGTCGAAGAGGTGCTTGGTCTGGGCGTCGTTGACCGCGACGATGGGATAGCGGAGGACGCCGTCCTTGGCCATGCTCTTGAGCCGGATGACGCCCGTCGTCGTCTCTTCCGTGCCCCCGAGGATCCCCGGCAGGAGCTCCTTCCTCTTGGAGTGCGTCACCGAGACAAGGTCGGCCCCGTCGTCCATGGTGATCGAGGGCTTGTGGTCCAGGGCCTGGAGGATGTGGCGGTAGTAGGTCCTGTGGTCCTCGCCTTTGACGGCGAAAACGGGGATCTTGTGATGCTTGACCAGGGTGGCGGGGATGTCGTCCTGGGTGCTCAGCGGGTTCGAGGCGCAGAGACGGACATCGGCTCCCCCGAGCTTGAGGGCCTCCATGAGGTTGGCCGTCTCCGAGGTCACATGGAGACAGGCCGCGATGCGCACCCCGGCCAGGGGCTTGTCCTTGGCGAATGACCTTTTGATCTCGTCGAGGACGGGCATGGACCGGGCCGCCCAGGCCATCCTCAGGCGCCCTTTGTCCGCCAGGGTCAGGTCCTTGATGTCGTGATCCATGTCTTTCTCCCTTTCGGCCGGCGCCTCCCCCCAACGCCGGTTCCGGCCCAAAATAGCACATCCCCGGCGGGTTTTCAACGACCGGGCTTTGTGCTATTGTAAGTCGTTGTGCGGCTCCAAGTCTCCCACGGCGGATATGGTCAATAAGGCAGGGGCGCTCGTCTCTCTGGCGCTCATCCTCCTCGGAGGCCCGGGCTTGGCGGCCCAAGACGAAGCCGGGGCCCCGGAAAGCCTCCCCTTCTCGTTCGAGACCTACATGTTGAGGAACGGCCTTCGGATCATCCTCTCGGAGGACCCCCGACTTCCCCTGGTGACGGTGGCCGTCGGCTACGGCGCCGGGACGCTGCGCGAAAAGCCGGGCCAGGAGGGACTGGCCTTTCTCCTCGAGAACCTCATGTTCCAGGGCTCCGAGAACGTCCCGCCCCTCCAGCACGTCGCCTACGTCCAAAAGGTTGGCGGCGAGCTCAACGCGACCACGAGCGCGGACAAGGCGCTGTTCTACGAGACCCTTCCCTCGAACCAGCTCTCCCTGGCCCTGTGGCTCGAATCCGACCGGATGAAATCCCTGGCCATTACCCCGCTGGCCATCGAGCAGACCCGGGACGATCTGCTCAGGGAACATCGGGAGCGTGTGGCGACCGACCCGTATTTCGAGACTTTCATCCAGTTCGAAGAGCTCCTGTTCCCCGACCCGTCCTACGGGCACCCCATGATCGGGCCGGGCATGGACGATCTCAGCGAGGCCGAGATCCTCGCCTTCCATCGCGCGCACTACGTGCCGAACAACGCCGTGCTCTGCATCGTCGGCAACATCGATGTCGCCCGGACGCGGGGACTGGTGGCGAGGTATTTCGAGAGCATCGCCCCGGGGCCCGACGTCCCCCCCCTGCCCGGGCCCGAGTTCACGCGCGAGAGCGACGCGGTTGTCCGGTCCGCCCAGGTTTCGGGCGGCAGCGCGGGATTTCACATGGGTTTCAGGTTTTTCCCCCTTCAGCCCGGCGACAGGGAGTGCCTGCGCATCCTCGCGTACGTCCTCTTCGAGGGCGAGACCTCGCGGCTCAAACACCGTCTGCTCCGACGCGACCTGACAGCCAGGTACGTCACCGGCTCGCTGGACGAGCGTCCCGGCGTCTCGGCCCTTAAGATCTTCTGTTTCGCCACCAACGCCATCATGGTCGCGCGCTCGGAAAGGGCCATCCTCTCGGAGATCGATCGGCTGAAGGCCAACGAGGTCTCCCCCGATGAACTCCGAAGGGCCAGGCGCAGGTTCAGGAAAGACTATCTCGACCGGCTGGCCACCAATCTGGGGAAGGCCCGCTTCCTCGTCGAGGCCGCGTTTGCGGGGACCGGGCTCGACGCCCTCGACCGGGACCTGGGAACCGTCCTGGCGGTCACCCCTCAGAACCTGGCCGCCTTCGCGAGCAAGTACTTCGTTCCCCAGAACCGGGTCGTCCTGGAGTTCGGGCCGCGATGAGAGCGGGGCAGGGGATGTTTGCGCGGCTCCTGGCCGGACCCGGGCTCGCGCTGGGCCTGGCCGGGTTCGTGGCCCTTCACGCGGGGCTCCCCGCGGCCCATGCCCAGGAGAGGTTCCGCAGGACCCCCCCCCTGCCCGACCCGCAGCGCATGGAGCTCGTCCTGCCGCCCGTCAGGACCCAGGTCCTGCCGAACGGGCTCACCGTGGCCACGGCCCGCCTTCCCGGCGCCTCCGTGGTCACCATCCAGGTCGTCATCCGCGCCGGCGAGGCCGATGCCCCGCCCGAGCGGCCCGCCCTGGCCGACATCACGGCCCGCATGATCGGCAAGGGAACGAGGATGCTCTCGGCCGACTATGTCGAGAACATGATCGAATCCCTGGGGGCCGAGT
>DSDX01000247.1 GCA_011048485.1 Candidatus Aminicenantota bacterium
ACGGGATGGAGGCCCTCTGACCGTGGCCAGGCTGAGGCTCGACGAGATCGCCGGGATCACGGGAGGGACCATCCTCCAGGGCCCCCCCGAGCGGAGCTTCGAAAGCTACGGCATCGATTCGCGGCGGGCCGCGCCCGGCGGGCTTTTCTTCGCCGTCCGGGGAAAACGCGACGGCCACGACTTCGTCGCCGACGCGGCCGGGAACGGCGCCGCCGGGGCCGTCATCGCCCGGCCCGTCGATGTCGCCGATCCCTCGTTCGGCCTCGTCCTTGTCGGGGACACGGTCGCCGCCCTCCAGGCCCTGGCCCGCGACGTCCTGGCCCGCCGGCCGGCCCGGGTCGTCGGCGTCACCGGCAGCGTCGGCAAGACAACGACCAAGGAGTTCACGGCCGCGCTTCTCGCGCCTCGCTATCGCGTCCTCAAGTCCGAAGGCAACTACAACAACCACCTCGGCCTGGCCCTCTCCCTCCTCCGGCTCGGGTGCGACGACGCGATCGCCGTCCTCGAGATGGGCATGAGCGCGCCCGGAGAGATCCGGGCTCTCACCCGGATCGCCCCGCCTGACGTCGCCGTGATCACCAACGTCAGCCCCGTCCACCTCGAATTCTTCGCCGGCCTCGAGGAGATCGCCCTGGCCAAGCGGGAGATCCTCGACGGCGCCCGGCCCGGCGCGACGGCGGTGCTCAACGGGGACGATCCGATGGTCATGGCCGTTTCCGGCGGGTTTGCCGGCCGGAAGGTCCTCTTCGGCCGGTCGGCGGCCTGCGACGTCCGGGCCGAGGCTCTCGCGGCCAAAGGCTTCGACGGCTTCGAGATCGCCTTGCGTTACGGCCGGGAGTCGGGCCGGGTCACGCTCCCCTGCCTCAATGAGGCCTCGGTCGCCGACTTCCTGGCCGCCGCCGGCGTCTGCCTGGCCCTCGGCCTGGTCCTCGACGAGATCGTGCCCGTCGTCCCGGCCCTGAGGCCGTTCGCGATGAGGGGCGCGGTGGTCGAAACGGCCGGGGGGGTCCGCGTCTACGACGATTCCTACAACTCGAACCCCCAGGCCCTCGAGGCCGCGCTCGCGAGCCTGGCCGGCCTGCCGGCCGGACGCAAGGTCGCGGTCCTGGCCGACATGCTCGAGCTCGGCGAAGGGGGGCCGGACTTCCACCGGCGGGCCGGGGAGACCCTGGCCGGAGCCGGCTGGGATGTCCTCGTCGCCGTCGGCCTTCTCGCCGCTCACA
The DNA here is from genome assembly GCA_011048485.1 of Candidatus Aminicenantota bacterium. GTDB lineage: Bacteria > Acidobacteriota > Aminicenantia > Aminicenantales > Saccharicenantaceae > RBG-16-66-30. The sequence goes on from DSDX01000247.1 coordinate 1,224, forward strand.
TCGCGGACGGCGCGGCGGACGCGGGGACGCCCCCGGGCGCCATCCACAGGTTCGCCGACGCCGGGGCCGCCGCGGCCGCCATCGCCGGGATTGTCCGCGACGGCGATCTCGTCCTGGTCAAGGGCTCGCGGGGCATGAGGATGGAGGCCGTCGTCGAGGCGCTCCGGGCCCGAGGAATGGAGTAGGCCGTGCTGTATTGGCTCCTGGTCCCTCTCCGCGGCGACATCTTCCTGTTCAACGTCTTCCGCTACATCACCGTGCGCACGGCCGCCGCCGGCATCACGGCGCTCCTCCTGAGCTTCCTGCTCGGCCCCCGGCTCATCCGGTTCCTGGAGCGGCGGGAGATCGGGCAGGAGATCCGCTCGGACGGCCCCCAGGCGCACCACGCCAAGAAGGGGACCCCCTCGATGGGCGGCCTGCTGATCATCCTCTGCACGCTTGTCCCGACGCTCCTGTGGGGCAATTTGTCGAACACCTACGTCTGGGTCGGCGCCCTGTCCATGGTCCTGTTCGGACTCGTCGGTCTCGTCGACGACGTCCTCAAGATCCGCCGCAAGCGGTCCCTGGGCCTCCGGCCGGGCCAGAAATTGATACTCCAGGCCGGGCTGGCCGCGGTCGTCGGCCTCGCCTTCATGTGGCTGGCCTCGCGGGGCGAATTCAGCCTCTATCTCAGCTTCCCCTTCTTCAAGACCTGGATCCCCTTCCTCGGCTGGTTCTACCTGCCCTGGATCGTCTTCATCCTGGTCGGCTCCTCCAACGCCGTCAATCTCGCCGACGGCCTGGACGGCCTGGCCATCGGCCTGACGCTAATCAGCGCCACGGCCTTGACGGCGCTGACCTACGTCGCCGGCCACGCCAATTGGTCCGAGTATCTGGCCATCGCCAGGGTCCCCCAGGCCGCCGAGCTGACCGTCTTCGCCGGCGCGTTCGCCGGGGCCTGCCTCGGCTTCCTCTGGTTCAACTGCCATCCGGCCCAGGTCTTCATGGGCGACGTCGGGGCCCTGTCCCTCGGAGGGACCATGGCCGTCATCGCCCTGCTCATCAAGCAGGAGTTCCTTCTCTTCGCCGTGGCCGGCGTGTTCATCCTCGAGGCCCTATCGGTCCTCCTGCAGGTCTCCTATTTCAAGATGAGCGGAGGCAAGCGCATCTTCAGGATGGCCCCGCTTCACCACCACTTCGAGCTCTCCGGCTGGCCGGAAGAACGGGTCGTCATCCGGTTCTGGATCCTGGGCATCATCTTCGCCCTCTTCAGCCTGTCGACCCTGAAATTGAGATAGACATGGAGCTCCGCGGCGCCAACGTCCTCGTCGTCGGCTTCGAGCGCACGGGCCGGGCCCTGGCCCCGTTCCTGCTCGGCCGGGGCGCCCGCGTGCGGATCACGGACAGGAAGCCGGCCGGGGCCTTCGGGGCGAGCCTTCGGGCGCTGGCCGGCCGGAGTCCGCGAGCATCCTGTGGACGAGGACCGTCGTCGTCGATTTGCCGTTCGAGCCGGTGATGGCGATGACGCGGCCCCGCAGGAAGCGCGACGCGAGCT
>DSDX01000246.1 GCA_011048485.1 Candidatus Aminicenantota bacterium
ATTCGACGGCGTTGCGGGGGAAGAAGCGCCGGAATTCCTGGTACAGCTGGGCGGCCAGGGTCTTATTGTGGGAGATGACCAGGACGGGGCGGTTGGCCCGGGCGATGATGTTGGCCATGGTGAAGGTCTTGCCCGAGCCGGTGACGCCCATGAGGACTTGATGGCGGGCCCCGGCCGTGAGACCCTCGGTGAGCCGTTCGATGGCCTGGACCTGGTCGCCTTTGGGGGTGAATTCGGACCTGAGCTGGAATGCGTTCATGAAACCGGGGCGCTCAAGAAGGGGTCAAACCTACCTTTTGCCTTTTTGGGTAAAAGGTAGGTTTGACCCCCTCTTAGTCCTTCATGCGGATCCCGCCGGAGAAGTGGGCCCCGTTGGCGATGGTGATCTTGGGGGTGATGACGTCGCCGCTCATGACGGCCGTCTCCGAGATGACCGCCTTTTCCCCGGCCCTGACGGTGCCCTTGAGCTCGCCGTGGAGGACAAAGGCCCTGACCTTGACCTCGGCCTCGACCTTGGCCCCCTTGGCCACGGTCAGCGTCCCCGACGGGATGACGATCTTCCCTTGGAGCCGCCCCTCGACGATCAGGTCTTCGTGAGCTTCGATATCCCCCGTCAGGACCGTCGTCGAGCCCAACCGCGTGGACCCATGACCCGAAGCCCTGTCGGCGTCGTAGGCGTGAGAACGGTTCGCGGATTCGTCGGCCATGGGCGTTCCTCCCTTGTCGGGGCGTTCCACAGCGGATTATAAGGGCGGGGATCGAGCCTGTCAACGCGGCCCATCGGGCCGCCCCGCCCCGGATGGGATTTTGTCCCGATTTGTGCTAGAATCCTTGGCCGGAGAGCGGGCATAGCTCAATGGTAGAGTACCGGCTTCCCAAGCCGGGTGTTGTGGGTTCGAGTCCCATTGCCCGCTCCATTTTTTTTAAGAAAGGGTCAGATCTACTTTTTTCGAAAAAAAGTAGATCTGACCCTCTCCTGGGGCGGGGATGAGCGATCTGAGCTGGCAGTTGATCGTCGAGCCGGAGCCGCTGCCCGGACCATGGAACATGGCCGTCGACGAGCATCTCTTCAACCTGGCCGCGACCTTCCCCCGGACCTTCCTTCGTTTCTACCGCTGGGAGCGACCGACCGCCTCTCTCGGCTACGGCCAGGACGCCGCAAAGGTCGTTGACGCCGCCTTCTGCCGGGACCGCGGCATCGACATCGTCCGGCGCCTGACCGGCGGCAAGCTCGTCCTCCACGACCGGGAGGTGACCTACGCCGTGGCCTCGGCCGACGTCTCCGTGTTCACCGAGACGCTGCGCGATTCCTATCGCCTCATCTCACGGGCCCTCCTCGCGGGGCTGTCCCTCATGGGGCTCTCGGCCCGCCTGGCCGAGACCTCGCCCCAGGGCTATGCCAAGGGAACGATGCCGTGCTTCGCCTTCCCGGCCCGCGACGAGATCGAGATCGAGGGCCGGAAGATCGTCGGCAGCGCCCAGAAGCGGACAGGCCCGCTGTTCCTCCAGCATGGCTCGATCCCTCTCGAGAAGGACGAGACCCTGCTGGCCGCCGTCGCCCGCCCGGGCGAATCCCCCGAGGGGCAGGGCATGACCTCCCTGAGCGAGGCCCTCGGCCGGCCCATGGCCTTCGAAGAGGCCGTCGGGCCCCTGGTCCAGGGCTTCGCCGATTTCTTCGGGGTCCGTTTCGCGCGCTTTGCCCTTGGGCCGGCCGACAGACAAGCCATCCGGGCCATCCAAGCCGCCAAGTACGCTTCGGACGCCTGGACCTTCCGGGAGCGCCTGGCCGGCCGTTGACTTTCCGGCCGGTCGCGGCTAAACTCGGGTCCTAGTGAGGTCACGGCCATGAACGAAGTGGAAGAGCTCTCCAAAATCGATCCCGCCAGCCTCCCGCCCCTCAAGTCGATCCTCCTCGACGAACTCTACCAGAGCGTCCTCAAGAACCTCCACCTCGAACTCGGGCGCGGCCCGGTCCTCTATCTCCTCTCGCCGAGCTACTCGGTCCTCAATCCCACCCCCGATGCGGGCATCACCGAATTCATCACCCGCAACGAACCCCTGCTCGATTATCTCAAGGAAGCCATCGTCCAGAACCTGGCCGAATATTCCGTTCTGGTCGATATCAGCAGCTACTTCATCGAGCAGAACGGCGGCCTCGTTCTGGCCCGCCTCCGCGAGCGGGACTCGGAGGGTCGGCGCTTCGAGATCAAGTTCTACACCCACGAGCCGAAGGAGCTGTTGTCCCGCTACGAGGACAAGATCTACATCGGCCGCGATTTCATCGACCTCTTCAGCCCCAACCGGAAGTATTTCGGCCTCAAGGACGCCATCGTCTCCCTCAAGGCCCAGTTCGAGCGCCTGTCGGAGCGCGCCGGGGCCAAGCTGAGGAAGGCCCAGGATTTCGGCTCCTATTTCCAGGAGATCGGCGAATCGGTCAACGAGCTCCACAACGAGGGCCTGCTCATCCTCCAAAGCCTGCCGCCCCATATCGATTTTGGCAAGCTCTCCGGCCACGACCTCATCGAGATCAACGCCCAATACCGGGCCATCAACCATTTCGTCATCGAGCTCCACGACACGGTCGCCGAGTTCGAGACCCTGCTTCGCTACAAGGAGCGGTCCGATTTCGTCCGCTACGTCACGAAGTACAAGAAGGACGTGACCAACCTCATCTCGTTCTTCAACATCAAGGTCAACGGGGTCATCGGTCAGCGCATCCACGCCTGCAAGGCCAAGCACGGCTGAGTGCCGCTTC
>DSDX01000363.1 GCA_011048485.1 Candidatus Aminicenantota bacterium
CATCGGGGACGATTTCGGGAGCTCCGTCTTCAAGCTGGCCGGGGCGACCGGCGAGGAGAGCCACCTCCTCAACACCTTCCAGACCGACGAGGGCTTCGCCGAGGTCTACGAGATCGAGATGGCCTCGGGGCGGTATTTCGAGGCCGAGCGGCCGACCGACGCCTCCGCCGTCGTGATCAACGAGAAGGCCGCCCGCGAGCTCGGCCTGACCGAGGCGGCCGGGCAGCAGATCGTCGCACACGGCCCCACTCCCGCGCAGTCCCGGAAGGTCACGCTCATCGGCATCATGAAGGATTTCCATTTCCAGAGCCTCCACGCCGAGATCCGGCCCCTGATCATCGGCAATTATGGCGAGCGGGGACTCGGGCGGTACCTGTCCGTGCGGGTCAGGCCCGAGGGGATCCGCGAGACCATCGACTTCATGGACCGGACCTGGCGCGGCTTCGCGGGGAACCAGGCCTTCGAATACCAGTTCTTCGACGACCATTTCGCCCGGCTCTACGAGGCGGACGAGAGGACGGGCCGGGTGTTCCTGGCCTTCTCCGTCCTGGCCGCTTTCGTCGCCGGGCTGGGGCTCTTCGGCCTCTCGGCCTTCTTGGCCGAGCAGCGGACGAAGGAGATCGGCATCCGCAAGACCCTCGGCGCGAGCGCCGGCGGGATCGGCCTGCTTCTGGCCGGCCAGTTCGCCAAGTGGGTCCTCGCGGCCAACCTCGTCGCCTGGCCGCTCGGCTACTGGTTCATGCACCGGTGGCTCCAGAAGTTCGCCTACAGGACCGCGCTTTCCCCCCTGCTGTTCCTGGGAGCCTCGTTCATCGTCCTCGTTTTCGCCCTTCTCGCCGTGAGCTGCCAGACGGTCAAGGCGGCCGCCGCCGATCCGGTCAAGTCCCTGAAGTACGAATAGAACCGGGTTCCCGGCTGCCGGACCGTCGCCTAAACGCCGGCGGGAGATACGGCGTCTTCCCCGCTAAGGATGGGAATGGATGACTCTTTAATCAGGACCCTCGGTGTGAGATAATATTGATATGGAAGACGCGTCCAGGGTCGTGAAAGTATTCAAGAGCCACGAGGAACAGGAGGCCTGGGACATCCAGTACTACATCAGCTTGAGTCCGGAAGAGCGGCAACGCATCGCCCGCGAGCTCCGCGAAAGATGCTACGGAGCGAATCCGCCACGGATACGGGACGTTAGCCTGAAACGATGACCCCGCCCCATTTCTCTGCCGATACCCAAGAGCTTCTTCTCCTTCTTCGGAAACACGAGGTCCGATATCTCATCGTTGGGGCCGAGGCGGTCATTTATCACGGTTTCGCCAGGCTCACCGGCGACGTCGATATCTTTTTCGATCCGTCCAGGGCGAACTGCGAAAAGCTTTTCCTGGCTCTCCAGGAATTCTGGGCGGGAGAGGTGCCGGGCCTGAGTTCCGTTTCGGACTTGGAGGCCGAGGGGACGATCGTCCAGTTCGGATATCCCCCCAACCGCATCGATCTGATCAACATGATCTCCGGTCTCGATTTTGCCGAGGCCTGGGCAAGCCGGTCACCGCAGGATCTTCAAATCCAGGGGCGGCCTGTCACGGTCGACTACATCGGTCTGGCCGCGTTGATCAAGAACAAAGAAGCCTGCGGAAGGCCCAAAGACCTGGAAGATCTCAAATACCTTCGGGAAGCGGCCAAGAAGACCGAATAAGACCGGACGATTCCCGTCGAAAGCGCCCCCCAAGGGATCCATCGACAGACAGCCGCACTCCTGTCCCCGAACCAGGCGCGGGCGGAGGTGCCGCAATGGGCCTCCGCGCATCTCGTGGGCGCCGCCGACAACCAAGCGGCCCGCCATCGCGTCTTATGAGCAGGAGAATCCCATGTTCAAGAACTATCTTGTCGTCGCCTGGCGGACCATCGTGCGCAACAAGGCCTATTCGGCCCTCAACATCCTCGGCTTGGCCGTGGGCTTGTCCGTCTTCATCCTCATCATGCTCTTCGTCCGGACCGAGACGAGCTACGACCGCTATCACGCCAACGGCGGGAACATCTACCGGGTCGTCCAGGAACAGCCCGGCAACGTCTATCTCGGCTCCAACGTCTTCGCCGTCACGCCCGGACCGCTGGCGGCGGCGATGGTCCGGGACTTCCCCGAAGTCCTCGAGGCGACGAGGATCGACAACTGGGGGAACGTCCTCGTCCGCGTCGGCGAGAAAAGCTTCATGGAAGACGGGATCCACTGGACCGATCCTCAGACCTTCGAGATCTTCTCGTTCCCGATCGTCCGCGGCGAAGGGGGCTCCGCCCTGACGGACCCATTCTCGGTTCTGCTGTCCGAGAACGCGGCCGGCCGCTTCTTCGGCGGCGAGGATCCGATCGGCCGGACGATCGCCATGCAGGCTTTCGAAATGGACTCCGAGTTCCGGGTCGCCGGCGTCTTCCGCGACATCCCCGCCAACTCCCATTTCACGATGGACGTCGTGGCCCCTTTCGAGACGATGGGCAGGATCCAGGAGCGCGATCTGACCCGGTGGGGCAACAATTCTTTCTACACCTATGTCCTCCTCCGGGAAGGCTCCGACCCGAAGGCGCTGGAAGAGAAGCTGGTCCCCTTCATCGCGAAATACGAGGCCGAACGAGGCTGGTCGCACGAAGGCCGGCGCTCCCGCTACTTTCTCCAAGCGCTGACCGGCATCCATCTCCATTCCCGGGCCAATTTCGACTTCGGCTTGATCGGGGACGGACGGTTCGTTCTTCTGTTCGCCTCGATCG
>DSDX01000056.1 GCA_011048485.1 Candidatus Aminicenantota bacterium
ACGCGGCCGTCCCTGACGTCTTCCATCAGCTCGTTGTCCGTCGGTGACATGCGTCCGGTCTCTTCTCCAATGGGATCGTCGGCGTCCATCGATAAATACCGCCCTCGGAGCAAAAGGTTACACCTCGATGCGGAAGCGGTCAAACTTAAACTTATCAACCCTTTGCCCCTCTCGCCGCCCCGTCCCCGCGCGAAAGCCCGTCCGCGCCCTGTCGTCTCACCGGGGCGGTTTGACTTGGCCGTGTGCCGGTGCTATAAGGGGAGCGATCCCGGCCTTGGAGAGCGACCATGCCCCCTATGACCTACAAGAAGGCCGGCGTCGACATCGACGCCGCCGACGATTTTGTCAGGAGGATCAAGCCGCTCGTCCGGACGACCCGGAGGCCGGAGGTCCTCGGCGGGATCGGCGGCTTCTCGGGCCTGTTCCGGCCCCGGCTCGCCGGTCTGAGGAAGCCCGTCCTCGTGTCCTCGACCGACGGCGTCGGGACGAAGCTCCTCATCGCCGACATGGTCGGGAAGTACGACACGGTCGGCATCGACCTCGTGGCCATGTCCGTGGACGACGTCGTCGTCCTGGGGGCCGAGCCGCTCCTCTTCCTCGACTACATCGCCGTCGGCAAAGTCGTGCCCTCCGTTCTGGTCCCGATCGTCAAGGGGATCGCCCGGGGCTGCCGGGAGGCCCGCTGCGCTCTCGTCGGCGGCGAGACGGCCGAGCTGCCCGGCCTCTACGAGCCCGGCAAGTGGGACCTGGCCGGGTTCTGCATCGGCCTCGTCGACGAGCCCAAGATCATCGACGGCCGGGCCTGCCGGGCCGGGGACGCCGTCGTCGGCCTGGCCTCGAGCGGCCTTCACAGCAACGGGTTTTCCCTGGTCCGCAAGCTCTTCTCGCCGAGGCAGATCAAGGACGGCCTCTGGCGGGAGCTCCTCAGGCCGACGCGGATTTATTGCGCCGCCATCCTCGATGTCCTCAAGAAGGTCCGCATCAAGGGCCTGGCCCACATCACCGGGGGGGGGTTCTACGACAACATCCCCAGGGTCATCCCGGAGGGGCTGGGCGTCCATATCGAGAAGGGCACCTGGCCGGTCCCCCCCATCTTCCGGAAGATCCAGCGGGCCGGCCGGATCGAGGAGCGGGAGATGTTCCGGACCTTGAACATGGGCATCGGCATGGCCCTGGTCGTCCGGCCGTCCGACGTGGACCGGACCATCGCCGGCTTCGCCAGGAGGGGGATCAAGGCCTGGCCCATCGGGGAGGTCGTCCGCGGAGGCCGCGAAGTCGTCCTCCTCTGAGAAAAGCCCTCCCCGCCTTGGGCATGACATAAAGTGACATAATGGGACATCGCCCTTCATTCTCTTGACAACTCATCCGAAGTCCCCGATTCTGGACCTGCGGGAACAAGAAGGTGCGGCCCAAGGAGCCCAAAAAGGTGAGGTTTTAAGCCTAAGGGGGCTTTCTATCCCAGGCCCCTCCCCGACCGCGCCTTGATCGGCCTCCCCTCCAAGACAACCTCCTCGTCGGCGAGATTGACCCAGAAACGGGCCTCCCCGGCCGGCCCGCCGGAGGCCTCGATCCTGAAAGCGTCCCGCCCCGACTCTCCCATCAGCCCCGAGACCCTGGCCCGGCCGCCCCTGAGCGCCAGGGACCGCCGGAGCAGGCGCTCCTCTGCCGGACCCAGGAACGAAAGTCTGTCGCTGTCGATGACCATATTGTCCAGGGCCCCGGCGGCCAGGGCGTAGAGCTCGCGCTCGTTCGGCTCGAGCCCGTTCTCCCTGTCCCTGAGCAGAAGGCAATCCGGGTCGTTGAGCCAGAAGGCCCGGTGCATGAACTGCCGCATGAGGGCGTTCTTCAGCGCGAAATAGGCGTTGGGCCCCTGGAATCCTGACGGCTTGGTCTTCCAGTAGGGGGCCGTGTCCTCCCCCACGCGCATGCCGTCGACGAGACCTATCGAGGGCCAGAGCGGCGCCCCGCAGCCGAGGATGAAATCCCGCCCCGCCGCCCGCCTGATGACTCGCAAACCTTCCCGGTAGGCCTGGACCGGCGTGACGCTCTTGCGTCTCTCGCCGGGCATGGCCGCGGCGAACAGGAAATCGACCTTGAGATAGGAGAACCCGGCCCGGCGCAGCGCCCGGAACGTCGCGTCGAGCCAGCGCTTGACCTCCGGATGGGTCGTGTCCAGGGCGTAGATCGCCTTCCCCCAGCCCCTGTAACAGGGCTTGGGCCGGCCGCCCTCGGCGACCAGCCAGTCCGGGTGCTCGGCGAAGAGCCTCGACGTCTCGGCGGCGCTGAAGGGGGCCGTCCAGATGCCGGCGCGGAAGCCCCGCTCCTTGATGGCTCCGGCCAGGCCGGCAAGGTCCGGAAAGCCCGGCTTGGGCGTCTCCCAGTCCCCGATCTCGGTCTCGTAGCCGTCGTCGACCTGGAAGACCTCGAAGGGGAAGGCCGACCGGTCGGCCGCCGCGACCTCGAGATTCTCGAGGACGTCCGCCCAGCCGAGCCGGCCGAAATAGTGGTACCAACTGCACCAGCCGGCCGGATTCCAGGGGTTGATCCGGGCCCGGTTGGCCCGCTTGACGAGACGGGCATAGGCGGCGAGCAGGTCCTCGGCCCGGCCGTCCTCGAGGACGGCCAGCGGTTCGATAGCGACCGGATCGTCGAACGAGGCCCCGAAATAGTCCAGCCAGCCGACGAGGTCCCCGCCCTCGACGGTGAAGAACGGGTGGGCGACGCGCGAGGCCAGGAACCCGGCCAGCC
>DSDX01000184.1 GCA_011048485.1 Candidatus Aminicenantota bacterium
ACTTCGTCCCTTTCTTGATGGCCTCGATCCACTCCTCGCGGATGCCGGGCGAGCGGGGGATGGTCTTCGCGGGCCGCGTGTACTCCTGCATCCGCGACTCGGGAATGAGCCGCGGGTTGGCGCCGTAGGTGCTGCACATGAGCAGACCCTTGGTGCCTCGGAAGAGAACGCCGCCGCCGTCGTCGCCCATCATCCTTCCCGGTTCGAGCTCGGCCGGGCGCGGCGGCATGAGCCCGCCGTCCCACCAGGTCATGGTCACGGGGCCCATCCCTTCCCGGGCGGCGAACTCGTAGGTCACGACCTCGGCCCGGGGGGCATAGTCCTTGGTGAAGACCGTCGACGAGGCCTGGACGCTCGTCGGGGACTTGAGCTTGAGGGCCCAGAAGGGCTGGTCCATGATGTGGGCGCCCATGTCGCCCAGAGCGCCCGTGCCGAAGTCCCACAATCCGCGCCACTTGAAGGGGTGGTAAGCCGGATGGTAGGGGCGGAAGGGGGCCGGCCCGAGCCAGACGTCCCAGTCGAGCGTCGAGGGCACCGAGGGGATCTCGGTCGGCGCGTCGACGCCCTGGGGCCAGATCGGGCGGTTGGTCCAGCAGTGGACCTCGAAGACGTCGCCGATGGCGCCGTCCCAGATCCACTCGCAGACGAGGCGGGCGCCCTCGCCCGCGTGCCCCTGGTTACCCATCTGGGTCACGACGTTGGCCTCCTTGGCCGCCTCGGCCAGGAGCCTCGCCTCCTTGATCGTATGCGTCAGGGGCTTCTGGACGTAGACGTGCTTGCCAAGCTTGATCGCGGCCATGGCGATGACGGCGTGGTTGTGGTCGGGGGTCGTGACCGTGAGGGCGTCGATGCCCTTTTCCTTCTCGAGCAGGCGCCGGAAGTCGCGGTACTTGGCCGCCTTCTCGTACATGGCCTTTTCCGCCGGTTCGAGATCCTCGTTCCGCAGGAGGCGGGCGACCATCTCGTCGTCGACATCACACAGGGCCACGATGTTCTCGGAGCGCACGCCTCGGGTGTCCGAGGCGCCCATGCCGCCGACGCCGACGCAGGCGATGTTCAGGGTGTCGCTGGGGGCCTTTTTCTTCTGGGTCGCCCCGACGACATGACGGGGCACGACCATGAATCCGGCCGCGGCGGTCGAGGCCGCGCCCAGGAACTTCCGCCGGCTCCAGCTCGATCCGGCGGCCGCGGGGATATTCTTCGCTTCGCTCATGCTCGTTCCTCCCTCATCGGACAGATGGAATTTTCGGCGGGGACGTCCGCATTCCGATACCACCGGGGCTTATATCACAAAGGCGCCGACAGGGTCAATTTGGATCCGCCTCGAGAGCAACGCCCGTCGCCGACGCGGGGGGCGATCCCGAAGATGGGAGAAGGCCAAAAAAAGAGGGAGGGCCATCGGCCCTCCCTCGAAAGGAACCGTTCTGTCGCGGCGGGGGATCAGAAGCTGTAGCTCAGGCCGATCATGGGCACGAGGATGCACATCGTGTAGAAACCGGGCATGTTGTCGCCGGAGTTGGCGATCGTGCGGTCCTTGCCCATGAGATATTCCAGGGCGACATCGAGGCTCAGTCCGCCGCTCTTGTAGCCGATACCGCCGACGACGGTGTTGTAGGTGAAGCTCGGCACGAGAATGTTCAGCGTCGAGTCCGGAGCGGGCGCCGGATCATAATAATATCCGCCGCGGACGGCGAGCTTGCCGAAGACATACTCGATGCCGCCGCGGATCTGCATCTGGTCGGTCCACTGGAGGTCGAAGGCCAGGGTCAGGTTCTCCACCGGCTTGATGGACACGCCGCCAGCCAGCCACATGGGGCTGGTGGCCGTGAGCTCCGCGTCGGACTCCTCCGGCAGGTCGGGGTTGCCGGGCAGGAAGGCGCCTAAATCCGGCATGTTCTCGATCGCTGTCGTCCCCTTCATCTTGATCTTGGACGCGAGGCGGTAGGTCACGCCGACGCTGATCATGTCGACGGGCTTGAACATGATCCCGAACGTGGCTCCGTAGCCCCAGCCCTTGACGTTGAGGTCGGCCTGCCCGAAGTTGAAGATGTAGGGCGGCGGGCCGGCGATGAGGGTCTGGGTTTCGCCCCACTGCTCGGTCAGGAAGAAGCCATAGTTCAGGTTGAAGGACGCCCCCACGTAGAACATGTCGGAGAGCTTGACGGCGATCGTCGGGGCCAGGGTGACCGAGCCGATGAAGCTCCGCCAGTCATAGGCTTCGACGGGCGGGGTGATGACCGAGCCGGCCGGCAGGCCGGACAGCATCAGCGACTCGAGGCCCGGATTGTTCCATTCCGTGCCGAGCCCTGAGAGGGTGTAGGCGCCGAGACCGACAACGATGTTCTCGCCGAGCGGCTGGGCGTAGCCGAGCAGGCCGGCCGGGTAGATCTTCTTCTTCGTCTCCATGGTCAGCGGCCCGAACTCATAGGTACTCTTCGGCATGAGGCCATCGATCCCCAGCCCGAAGGTCGGCCGGTCGAGCTGGGCCAGCCCGGCGGGGTTCCAAAAGATAGCCGTGATGTCGTTGGCCAGGCTGACATAGGCGCCGCCCATGGCCGCGGCCCGGGCGCCGAAGCCGTTCATGTTCAGGCCGTTGGCGAAAAGGCCGGTGGTCAGGCAGGCCGCCAGGGCCAGTGTCACGATCGGACGGGACATTCTTGTCATGACTCCTCCTCTCTCTCGGTGATTCGCAAGATTCTACCCTATCTCCACGCGAAAATCCATAGCCGTCTATAAA
>DSDX01000186.1 GCA_011048485.1 Candidatus Aminicenantota bacterium
ACCTCGCTCGTTGACCAGAAGATGCACGAAGTGGCTGTGAAATCGAAATCCGCGGACACGACCAAGATCGCCGTCCTGGCGGCCTTGAACATCGCGGACGAGCTGTTTCTGAGCCAGAAGAAGCTGGATCAGCTGAACGAGGCCCTGGGCCACATGGAGACCGAGATCGAAAGTTTGGAGGTTCATCTCTTCGCAGATGAGAATACATACACGGACGCCGATAAATCCCCGCTGTGACGGGCCCGCCCCCCGCGGGCGGCTCGCCGGCCGGGCCGATCCCGGCGCGGGCATGTGACGCCTCCGCGCTTTCCCTCGCGTCTCCTCATTCGCATAGATGAGGAGGTCATCCCATGAATCCGGTCAATATCGCCGGCGTCGCCGTTATCGTCATCCTGGCCGCGGCGGTCGTGGTCCTGCTGCTCAAGCGGCAGGCCGGCTCGCGCAAGGCCGCCGAGGCCGAAGAGCAGGCCCGGGCCATCCTCGAACGGGCCCGTGAGGAAGGGGAAAAGATCACGCGGGAAGCGGCCATCGAGGCCCGCGAGAAGGACCTGGCCCGCTTGAACGAGTTCGAGGCCCACACCCGGGAGAAGCAGCGCAAGATCAACGAGACCGAGCGCCGGCTCCTCAGCAAGGAGGAGAACCTGGAGCGGCGGTTCCAGTCCATCGAGCGCAAGGAGCGCGATTTCTCCCAAAAGGAGCGCAAGCTCAGCCAGAAGGAGAAGGACCTCGAGGCCGAGGAGGCCAAGATCGCCGAGGCCGTCAACAAGAGCCTGGAAGAGCTCGAGAGGATCTCGGGCATGACCCAGGAGGAAGCCAAGGCCCTCCTGATCAAGAAGATCGAGGACGAGGCCAGGCTCGAGGCCATCGCCACCGTCCACCGGATCGAGGAGGAGGCCCGCGAGAAGGCCGCCGCCTCGGCCCGGGAGATCGTCACCAACGCCATCCAGCGCTCGGCCGCCGAGCACGTCGTCGAGACGACCGTCTCGGTCGTCGACCTGCCGTCCGACGACATGAAGGGCCGCATCATCGGCCGCGAGGGCCGCAACATCCGGGCCCTGGAGATGGCCACGGGCGTCGACATCATCGTCGACGACACGCCCGAGGCGGTCATCCTGTCGAGCTTCGATCCCATTCGCCGTGAGCTGGCCCGGCTGTCCATCCAGAAGCTCGTCACCGACGGCCGCATCCACCCCGCCCGCATCGAGGACATCGTCGAGTCGGTCAAGGCCGACCTCGAGCAGAAGATCAAGCAGGAGGGCGAGTCGGCCGTCCTGGAGCTCAAGGTCCGCGACATCCACCCCGAGCTGATCAAGCTCCTGGGCAAGCTCAAGTACCGGACGAGCTACGGGCAGAACGTCCTCCAGCACACCAAGGAAGTGGCCATGCTCGCGGCCATGATGGCCCGGGAGATCGGCCTCGACACCAACGTCGCCCTGCGCGCCGGTCTCCTGCACGACATCGGCAAGGCCGTGGACAAGGACGTCGAGGGGACGCATACGGAGCTCGGCGTCGAGCTGGCCAAGAAGTACGGCGAGTCCGAGAAGGTCGTCCAGGCCATCGCCTCGCACCACCGCGACGTCGACTTCCCCTCGATCGAGGCCGTCCTCGTTCAGGCCGCCGACACCCTCTCGGCCGCCCGGCCCGGGGCCCGGCGCGAGCTCCTCGAGACCTACATCCAGCGCCTCGAGAAGCTGGAGGAGATCGCCGCCTCGTTCGAGGGCGTGTCCAAGGCCTTCGCCCTTCAGGCGGGCCGGGAGATCCGCATCATCGTCGAGGCCCTCAAGGTCAGCGACGACAAGGCCGCCCTCCTGGCCAAGGACACGGCGGCCAAGATCAAGGCCGAGCTGGACTACCCCGGCCAGATCAAGGTCACGGTCATCCGGGAGATGAGGGCGGTCGAATATGCCCGCTGATTTCGGGGTCCTTTTTCTCGGCGATATCATCGGGCGGCCGGGGCGGCGGGCCCTGGACACGTTCCTGCCCGGCCTGATCAAGAAGCACGCGCCGTCGCTCGTCATCGCCAACGGCGAGAACGCGGCCGGCGGGAGCGGCATCACGGAGGACATCGGCAAGGACCTATTCATGCACGTCGACGTCCTGACCTCGGGCAATCACATCTGGGACAAGAAAGAGGCCCTGCCCTACCTCGAGCGCGAGCCCCGTCTGCTCCGGCCGGCCAATTACCCGCCGGTCAACCCGGGCCGCTTCGCCTACGTTTTCCAGGCCGCCAACGGCGTCAAGGCGGCCGTCCTCAGCCTCCAGGGCCGGGTCTTCATGGAGCCGATCGACTGCCCGTTCAGGCGGGCCGACGACGAGGTCGCCGCCCTCCGGCCCGTGACGCCCATCATCATCGTCGATTTCCACGCCGAGGCGACCTCGGAGAAACAGGCCCTCGGCTGGCACCTTGACGGCCGGGTCTCGGCCGTCATAGGCACGCACACCCACGTCCCGACGTCGGACGAGCGGATCCTGCCCAAGGGCACGGCCTACATCACCGACGCCGGCATGGCCGGCGGGCGCAACGCCGTCATCGGCATCGCCCGGGAGCCTGCCCTCCAGCGCTTCCTGACCTCGCGTCCTCAGCGCTTCGAGCCGTCGCGGGACGGCCTGTTCCTGTCCGGCGTCTTCGTCAGGATCGACCCGGCGACGGGACGGGCCCTGTCGATCACGCGCGAGGTCCTGGCGGAGGATGGCCACGAAAAGTGAAGGCTTGGTGATCAGGGACCACGTCTATAC
>DSDX01000129.1 GCA_011048485.1 Candidatus Aminicenantota bacterium
ACATCGAGGGATGGCCCGAG
Source organism: Candidatus Aminicenantota bacterium (assembly GCA_011048485.1). Classification (GTDB taxonomy): domain Bacteria; phylum Acidobacteriota; class Aminicenantia; order Aminicenantales; family Saccharicenantaceae; genus RBG-16-66-30. Next base: position 21 of record DSDX01000129.1, read on the forward strand.
AACATCAAGGACCGAATAAGGACCGCGATCGAGAACCGGCTCTTGGCGGACCCGGTCCGGGCGGGCCGGCCTCTGAGGCAAAGCCTGGTCGGGCACAGAAAGATGCGGGTCGGCGATCTCCGGGTCATCTATCGCGTCCAAGGCGACACGATCGTCATCCTGAAGATAGGGCATCGGAAAGACGTTTACGCGAAAGTGGAGCCCAGGCTTCCCGACAAGAGCGGGAAAGCGCGAAAAGGCTGAAAAGAGCGCATCCATGGACGATTCGGCGAGATCGGCGGGCTATCGGGAGCTGAAAACCCGGGCCCTGGAGCTGGGCTTCGACCTCTTCGGCGTCGCGGACGTGATCCCTCTCAGGGATACGTTCCTCCTCGAGCCCGCGACCCGCGACCGCTTTCCCCTTGCCATCTCGCTCGGCAAGCGCCTGAGCGACGCCGTCCTCGACGACATCCGCGACCATCCCACCACCCTTTACTTCCACCACTACCGGCAGACGAACTACTTCCTCGACCGCGGGGCGCTTCTCGTCGCCGATCACATCCAGGAGCGGGGCTTCCGGTCGCTGGCCATCGCCGCCTCGCAGATCATCGACTGGGAGGGGCAACGGGCCCATGTCTCGCACAAGCACGTCGGGCGCGCCGCCGGGTTGGGCTGGTTCGGGCGCAACAACCTCCTCGTCAACCCGGAGCTGGGTTCGCGCTTCCGTCTCGTCACGGTCCTCACCGACATGCCGCTCGAGCCGGACGCGCCTCTCGAGCGCGGGTGCGGCGATTGCCGCGAATGCATCGCGCAATGCCCCGCCGGCGCCATCAAAGAGGCGCGCGAGGACTTCGATCACCGGGCCTGCTACGAAAAGCTCAAGGACTTCCGCAAGAAGGGCTACACGAGCCAGTTCATCTGCGGCATCTGTGTCCGCGACTGCCGCGGCCCGAAAGCCTAGGGCGCTTCAAGGATCATTCAGGTCGGCGAGGATTCTACGAAGGGATTGACGATCCGCAGGTCCCCTATCTTCTGGCCGTGCCGGAGATCCTCGGAATAGAGAATGGAGCATTCCGCCTGGAGGGCCGCGGCGATGATCAGGGCGTCGTAAAAAGCGTATTTCCACGCAGCCGATATCTCAATGGCCTGGTGGAGGAGTTCGACGCCGGCGAAAACCGCGCAAAGCGGTTCGAGGACGATCTTGAGATATCTCTGAGCGTCGGCCGGCGTCAGGGGATTCTCGAACTTGCGCAGGGCCACGTTCAGGAATTCCTGGGCCACCTGGTAGCTGATGACCCCCCGGGATTTCGTCAAGGCATCGGCGACGAGCGCTTGGGCCCGCTCCCGCTTCCGGGGGCTTGCCCGGTCGAACCCATAGACGAGGACGTTCGTGTCCAGGAAGAATCTATCGCTCATTGAGTTCATCCCTGGAGAACTTTCGCCCCGATCGGGCGTAGCTCAACGAACTCATGAATGATGCGAAATCAGCGGCTCTATCGCTCCGGCCGACATATTGACGCAGCCATTGGCGGAAGGCCGCATTCAGCGTCGTGCGCTGGCGGCTGGCCTTTTCGCGGGCCTTGCGGATCAGTTCCTCGTCCGCGCTCAGCGTGATGTTCTTGAGCATTTGTTTTTCTCTCATAATAACACTATAATAGTGTACACGAATATTGTGCATAAATCAAGCCTCCACGTTCTTGCCCATTTTTATAGACGCGCGAGACGGTCGGCTTTTCTCGGGTTGCGCCGCTAGCCTGGTAGTTCACGGGTGGAAACGGCCGGATCGGCTTGCCCGCAGGATTGAACGCCGGGCTTGGATCTCTTGGTCATGCGGAGAAAGACGGCGTTATAACGAATCGTCCAGGCTAGGCCGGCTTGAGGGGATTGCGGACGCGCAGGGCCGGGAAGCGGCTGAAGTCGCGGTCGATCGTCCACAGCTCGTCGAGCCCGTGCCGGAGGCAGATCGCCGCAACGCGGGCGTCATGGACGCGCGGCCCGGCGATCTTCCCGTCCGAAACGAGGGCCCTCAACCGGGGCCAGTCCGACGCGTCCTCGCCGATGAGGACCAGGCTGGGCGATTCGAGCCAGGAGTCGATCTGACCCATGGCCATCTCGAGCGGCGTCGGCGGCGCGTAGATCTTCGGATGGGTCACGATGGCCAGGAACTCGTGGAGGCAGGGCCAGGGGATGGCCCAGGGGGCCCGGCCTTCGGCGAGCGTCCGCACGCAGTCGAGGGCCGCGGCGTGCCAAGGGGAATCCTCGCGGTGGGCGTAGACCAGGATATTGCTGTCGACGGCGACCATCAATCCCGTCCCTCGTAGCTGATGTCGAGGATGCTGGCCCACCCCGCGCCCTCGAGACCCGGATTGAGGCCTCGGCCCTTGAAGGAGGCCGGCTTGAGCCTGAATCCTCCCGGCCGGTGTTCCCCGCGATCGCGCAGCACTTTCCTTAGCCCCTCTTCGACCAGGGCTCTCAAGGTCGTTCTTTCCTGTTGAGCGACCTTCTTGGCCTCCTCGAACAAGCTATCGGCAATATGTATGGTTGTCTTCATGTGGCTAGCCATATCATACTCCTGCGTCCCGGTCAAGCTAAGGAGGCATTCATGGAGACGGCCCGGACGGGGATCCTGTCTCAGTTCCGTGCGGACTTGTTTGAGGGGCCGCGGGGATGTGATAGATTAGAGGAGCGGGATGTCCTCGATCAGGGAGGGAGAAGGACCGTGAAAAAAGACCAAGAC
>DSDX01000028.1 GCA_011048485.1 Candidatus Aminicenantota bacterium
ATATAGGACAGCTTGCTTTCTCGCCGGGGCGCTCCTGGCGCTGTCTCTTGGCTCCTGCGGGCAGACCGACTCCCCCAAGGCGGTCATCGAAGTGTACCCTACGGGCGACCCGCTGCGCGACGGCGACGCCATCCAAGCCGCAATCGACAGGGCACGGGACGGCGACACGATCTTACTCAAGGCACGCAACCTGGACGGCGAAACAACGGCCTTCATCATCGGCAGGAACGAGGCTGCTGGCGAAACGGTCGAGGACTTCAAGGTCAGGGTCGCCAACGGCGAGTTCTGGTATTATGGCGACTTCTGCGACCGAGCCGGGTGGCTCGTCGGGGCCGAAATCCCATCCTGGAGGGATGAATACGACCGCGCCCAGCTCATCAACGTCCACAAGTCCGTGATCTTGCGCGGCGAGGAGCCGGTGGAGAACAGAGCCACACGCTGCCGGACGGCACGCCTTTCCGCATGCCGCCAACGCGGATCAAGGCCAGGCCGGGAGACCTGAAGGCGAAGGGACTCGTCATCATCAACGCCCCGAACGTGACAATCACCAAGCTTGCTTTCGAGGGGGGCAGCCCCGGCTCGCTCACGATGGCCATCGCCGATGCCTTCTCCCCCGGTTTCGACATCAACGAGTGCCTGTTCGACAAGTGCGACGAGATCGGCCAATTCGGCCTGGACGCCAATTTGGTCTACCGTGACCCCGCAAAGCCTGTCCGCAGCCGCGTTCGCGACAACGTGCTGACGAAGGCTACCACGGTGGCCCACCTCGTCGGCGGGGGGATCACGCTCAGCAACAACCTCTGTGACCTTTCCGACACGAACCCAGCATTCGCCGGCCAGGGCTTCGGGCTGCTCATGCTCACTTGGCAGAAGCGACACATGTTGGATGTCGCCCACTACAATGAGACTGGAGAGATCAGGTCTCTTCCCTATGACGAGAAGACTGGGAAGCGGCTCTTAGACTGGGACCGGAGCGGCGACTTCGTCGTCGAAGGGAATATCATCGACGTCTGCGGGCGCGGCTTCGGAATCACCGGCTGGAACGCCTACCTTGCGCCCGGCGAAGAGAAAGAACCGATGAGGAACATCATCGTCCGCGGCAACACTGTCAAGGGGCCCCAAGCGCAAGGGATCCTTCTGAGGAACTGCGGGGGTGTGACGCTCGTCGAGGACAACACCGTCGAGGACCCCCTCTGTTGTGGGATCTTTCTTCAGGAAGGCGGCGGCATGATGACGGTCGAGAGGAACACGATACGGAACGGCGGCGGCGTGACCCTCTGGCGCGACACAGCCACGGATACGTCGGCCATAATCGTCATCCGCGACAACGACATCACCATGAGAGAGGGCCAACATCAGTGGGCCGGGTTGGAGCTTCACGAGCGCCGCGGGGAGAAGACCATGGATCTGCGGGTCGAGAACAACACCGTCCACGCCGCGGACACCGGGGCTTATCCCTTCGGGGCGATCCTCTGCGACAACCTCAACGGCGCCGTCATCGCCGGGAACACCATCAAAGGCGATTCGGGTTGCAACCCGGCGATCTACCTCGGTGGCGGGACGACCGGCTGCCGAGTCACCGGCAACGAGATCGGGCTCTCGGCCCTGACCGGAATCCTCTGCGCGGGAAGCAACAACCTGATCGCGGACAATGCGTTCGCGGACGCCTATGAAGGGTGGATGGAACCTTTCCTCGATGGCGATGGGGCGCCCTCCGGGCGGGGCTGGCTGATCCTCGCGCCTGGCGCGCTTGGCAATACGGTCGCCGGCTCAAGGGCGGCGGGCGGGGAGCCGGCATCCGGGCTATGCCCCCAGACTCTTGACCTTCCGGGCTACGGCGGTCGCCCGATCCTGGTCGGGGACACGAGCAAGGTAAGAATCATGCAGGACGGGGCCCATCTCCTGCGCGAATCGGACACGAGGCTCGTGGGATACGACCGGATGGGCAGCGCCGGATTCGCCGACCCCGAGGACCCGACGACCTCCATGCGATTCGATACGGCGCCCGCCGAGACACTGGCTGTCCTGGATCATAGGGAGGACCTCGGGGCGATAGACCCGGAGCTCACCGGCATCGCCGGGTTCCTTCTGAACCCGGAGGCTCCAGACTACAAGATCGCTGTCGCGCGCATCAGAACCGAGGCCGCGGAGGGGCGGCCGGCGAGGATCATTCTCTGGGGGTTCGACATCCCGAACCCCGAGGCCCGTGGCGTCGTCGCCGGGCCCTCGGCCAACAAGGTCCAAGGTTTCGCCGCGTGCCCTAAGAAGCCGGTTTCGTTCATCGAGTCGGTTCAGAAGAAGCTGGCCGGGCTCGAAAAGTCGTGGGAAAGGCTTGGCTGGGGTTCCTAAGCATTGTAAGATGATCTCAGTTTGAAGAGGGTATGCCGAGTCGATGCGCTGTTCGCGCTGTCATGCCGAGAATCCTGATACCCAGCGGTTCTGCGGAGAATGCGGCTCATCGCTCCGGGGGAATGCGCCTGATACGCCCGAGGCGATGCCGACCCGGACGATGTCCATGCCCGCCTCCCCCTTCCGATCGGGCGAGCTCCTGGCCGGCAAGTACCGGGTCATCGACGAGCTCGGACGCGGCGGCATGGGGGTCGTCGTCCGGGCCGAGGACACCCGGCTCAAGCGGACCGTGGCCCTCAAGTTCCTGTCCCAGGAGCTGACGGGCGATCCCGAGGCCAGGGAGCGGTTCGTCCAGGAGGCCCGGGCCGCCTCGGCCCTCGA
>DSDX01000141.1 GCA_011048485.1 Candidatus Aminicenantota bacterium
GGAATAAAAGGGGGGGACACGCGCCGCCGGCACGTGTCCCCGGATGAAGTGAGACCGGAGCAGGCCTCTTAGATCCTCCTCAGGTTGCCCTTGAGCGCCAGGCCTCTCAAGAGCTGCCGCGTCCATTGCGGATCGTCGGAACGCCAGTTCCGCAACTCGCCCTGGAAGGCCTTCGTATAGTCCTGCCAGGATTCGAGGAAGTCGCGCAGGCCTTCGGATTCGAGCGGCGCGCCGCTCTCCTCTTCGGCCACCTCGACCTCGAAGGTCAGGGCCTTCTTGTCTCTCAAGACCTCGAGCTTGAGCGTTTCTCCCTCGGCTTTGGCCTGGACGCGGTCGATCAGTTCGTTCACCGTCCCGACGCGCCCGCCGTCGACGCGGAGGATGATGTCGCCGACCCGGAGCTTGGCCTTGGCCGCGGGACCGTCCTCGGTCAGCCTGGAGATCATCAGGGCCGTCCCCTCCTTGACCCCGAAGTGCTCGGCCAGCTCCCGGTTGAGCTCGGCGCAGTAGACGCCGATGTATTTTCTCGTCTCGAACGTCCATTCCCGGGGCAGGAGCGGCTGCGGCATGACGCGCTTCGGCTCGACCTCGGGAGCCCCCGGCAGCGGCACGGCCCTCTCGAAAAGGCCGGGGAAGCGGAGCGTCATCTCCCGCATGGCCTCGTCCTCGGCCAGCTCGCCGAGGCGGGCCTTGACGTCCAGGGGCCGGCCGTCGCGTTCGATCTTGAGCGCGATTTGTTGGCCTGGCTTCCTCCGCCGGACCTCGGCGGCCAGGACGTCGGGGCTGGTGACGGCTCGGCCCGCGATCTCGAGGACGATATCGCCGGCCCGGAGGTCGGCCAGTTCGGCCGGGCTCTCCTTGTCGACCGCGCCGATGACCGTCCGGCCGCGCTCATCCTGCCCGATGCTCACCCCCAGCCAGCCGCGCTCGACCCGGCCTTTCTCCTTGATCTGGCCGACGACGTCCCTCACGACTTCGATGGGAACGGCCAGGGCCATGCCCGACGAGGGGGCCTCGCCCCGGCTGCTCAGGACCAGGCCCGATCCGGCCTGTTCCCGGTCGCGGAACTGGAAGACGACAGGCCGCTCTTCCGCGTAGACGCCGCGAAGAAGCCCGACCATGCGTCCGTTCTCGTCGACGACGGGGCTGCCGCTCGATCCGGGGGTCACCCAGACATTGAGCCGGAGCTTGTCCTCGGCGGCCGAGCTGACGATGCCCTGGGTCACCGCCGCGGTCCGCTCGGGCGAGACGCCTACGACGCAGACCCACGAGCCGGGGGCCAGGTCGGCGGCCTTGCCGGAGCCAAGCGCGGGCAGGCCCGCGTCCCTGGCCCTGAGCAGGGCCAGCTGGGTCTCGGTGTCGAAGCCCAGGAATTCGGCTTCCAAGATTTTGCCCTCCGAAGTCGTAACGGAGATCTCCTCCCCGTGCGGCGAGACCAGGGCCGTCGTGACGACGTAGCCACCCTTCTCGATGACGACCCCGGTGGCCACCCGCCGGGTATGGTTCCGCACTTCGACCCGTACGACCGAGGGATAGACCTTCTTGGCGACCGCCGTGATGTCGGGATCCGCGCCGCTCGCCGCGGCCCCGGCCGCGTCGGCCCCGAACGAGGGAGCCGCCAGCGCGAGCGAGGCCATGACCATAAGGGCCGGTTTGATCATCTTGTTCATCCCTTCACACTCTCCTAAAAAATGATTTCCGAAGACCGGATCTCGGAAACCTGCTCCAGTATGTAAACCGTCCGGGGCTGGGACTGGACGTTCCGGAACTCGGACGCGTAGTCCATGGTCTCATAGACGGGCACGGACAGGGACCGGTCGAAGGACGGGCCCCACAGACCCGCCGCCGGGTCCGCCTGCAGGGCCGTCCTCTCCGCGTCGGTCAGGATCGTCTCCTTCTCGAACAGGGACGGATTGACGAGGAGGACCGCGGCCAGGATCAGGGCCGCGGACCCCGCCAAAGCGTAGCGGGCCAAGGCCCGCCGGCGGGCCCGGGCCCGTTCCACCCGGGCGGCCGAGAGCCGGGCCAGCACGGCCGCCTCGAATCCTTCGGGAGCTCTGACCTTGTTCATTTTAACGAGAAGCTCATGCCCTTCCATGTTCGCTCACCTCTTCATCGGCCTGATAGGTCCCGCCCTCCCTGGCCTTCTCGAGCTTCCGACGGAGCTGTTCCCGGCCACGGCTGATCCTGGCCTTGACCGTACCGACCGGCCGCTTGATGATCCGGGCGATCTCCTCCTGCGAGAAGCCCTCCATGTCCTTGAGGACGACGGGCACGCGATAGCGGGGATGGAGCCCGTCCAGGGCCTCCCGGAGATTCCGGACCAGCCCCGGGTCGGGCGGATCTTCGTAGTAGGCGCCGTGGGAATAGGTGTTGGGGATATCCTCGAGGGAGACCGTGGCCGTCCTCCTGGCCCGGCGGCAGTCGGTCTTGGCCAGGTTCGAAGCGATGGTGAAGATCCAGGAGGATAGCGGGGCGATGGGCCTGTAGCGGCCGGCCTTGAAATAGACCCGGATGAACGTCTCCTGGGCCAGTTCCGCGGCCCTTTGATAGTCGCCCGTGAACTGAAAGAGATAATTCACGATCCTGTCCTTATAAAGAGCCATGATCCGCTCGAACGCCCGCTCGTCGCCCTGCTGGACGCGGCGGATCAGCTCTTGTTCGTCCATTCGCTTATCTAAACTCCTTCGGTCGCCATCCTGTTTCAATTCCACGCCCCTATTATAGCA
>DSDX01000319.1 GCA_011048485.1 Candidatus Aminicenantota bacterium
GTCGGCGCCGGCCCTGGCCGAGATGGTCGTCGCCATGATCGGGGCCAGGATGGGCCTGGAGCTCAGAGCCGACTTCCGGCCGGCCAGGCCGGTCAGGCGGCGCTTCGCCGACCTCGACGACGAAGTCCCCGAACCCGCCCGCGCCCCCGGGATCGACGAGCTTGGGCCGGATCCCGGCGTAGCCGTGTATAAGGGGCGCGCCGGCCAGCGCGGGCATGAGCCGAGCGGCCTCCTCCTTGAGCCGGGCCGCCACCTCCCGGGTCGTGGCCACGTCGCGCTTGTCGTCGACGGCCTCGGCGCTCGGACCCAGGATGATGTTCCCCTCCAGGGTGGGTGTGACGTGGATGCCCAGGCCGGGATCGTCCCTAGGGGCCACCGGATAGACCGGCCTGCCGAGGCCCAAACCCGGCGCCTTGTCGGTGATGAGGTACTCGCCCCGGTAGGGCACGATCCGATGGCCGTCGATCCCGGCCAGCCGGGCCACTTCGTCCGCGAAAAGCCCGGCGCTGTTGACGACCCGCCGGGCCGCGACCTCCCCCCTCGGCGTCTTCAGCAGGAACAGGCCGCCCCGCACGCCAACCGCCTTGACGGGCGACTCGAGCCGCACCTCGGCCCCATTCGCCGCGGCGCATTCGGCCAGGGCGTAGGTGAACTCGTAGGGAGAGATAATCCCCGTGTGGGGCGACCAGAGGGCCCAGCGCCCCCGGGCTAAGGGCTCAAGCCGGCGGATCGCCGCTTCATCGACGATCTCCAGCCCGGCGACGCCGCTCCTGTCCCCCTGGGCCTTGAGCTCCTCGAGCCGGGGCCTGTCTTCGTCGGCCAGGGCGACGACGAGCTTGCCCGTCTTCCGGTGGGGGACGCCGAGCGTCGAAGCCAACTCGTAAACGAGCTTCAGCCCGGCGACATTGGTCCTGGCCTTGAGCGACCTCGGCGGGACGTTGAAGCCGGCGTGGATGACGCCGCTGTTCGCCTTGGTCACGCCCTCGGCGAGGTCCGCCTCCCGCTCGAGGAGAACGAGCCTCAGCTCGTAGCGCGAAAGCTCCCTCAGCACGGCGCACCCGACCACCCCGCCGCCGATGACGGCGACGTCGTAAGTCAATCTCTCGGCGGAGCCCATGGCCTTCGGCCAGCCATCATACCAAATCGGGACCCGGCCCGGAAGGCCGGAGCGGGTCTTCTCCTCTTTCTAAGTTCCCTCTAGAGGCAGAGAGGGAGATGGCCTCCACGAAAAGCCTCCCGATTGACAGCCCGCCCCGGCCCGGGGTAAAAGGGGGGTCCGCGCCCTCCGCCGGAACAGGAGCCCGCCATGATCGTCAAGGTCCTCGTCATCGCCGCCTACGCCGCGCTGACCCTCGCCGTCGGCTGGCTGGGGCTGAAGAAGTCCCGGACCTTCACGGACTTCTTCCTCGGCGGCCGCTCCATCGGCCCCTGGATGTCGGCCTTCACCTACGCCGCGGCCTACTTCTCGGCCGTCCTCTTCATCGGCTTCGCCGGCAAGATCGGCTGGGGCTTCGGCCTCTCGGGCCTGTGGGTCGCCCTGGGCAACGCCGTCGTCGGCGTCCTCGGCGTCTGGGGGCTTCTCGGCAACCGCATCCGCCGCATGTCGGTCGAGCTCCAGGTGACGACCATGCCGGAGTTCCTGGAAAAGCGCTACGCCAGCCGCTTCCTCAAGCTCGTCTCCTCGCTGGCCATCTTCGTCTTCCTCGTCCCCTACTCGGCGGCCGTCTTCATCGGCCTGTCCTACCTCTTCAAGGCCAACTTCGGCCTGTCGTTCGGCGCGGCCCTCGCGGTCATGGGCCTGTTCACGGCCTTCTACCTCGTCCTCGGCGGCTACCGATCGATGACCGTCATCGACGTCGTCTTCGGCATGATCATGTGCCTCGGCTCGGCCGTCCTGGTCGGAAGCACGATCGGCAAGGCCGGGGGCCTGGGGCGCCTCCTCTCCGACCTCGGCGCGATCGACCCGAAGCTCACGGCGGCCGTCGGCCCGGGCGGCGCCTGGCCTCTTTTCGCCCTGGTCTTCCTGACGAGCGTCGCCCCCTTCGCCATGCCCCAGCTGGTCCAAAAGTTCTACGCCATCAAGGACGACCGGGCCGTCCGGCGGGGCATGGTCGCCTCGACGGCCTTCGCCCTCCTCATCGCCGGGACGGCCTACTTCATCGGGGGCTCGGCCCGGTTCTTCCTGACCCCGGAGAGCGCCCCGGCCGCGTTCGCCGGGGGCCGGCCCGTCTTCGACGCCCTCATGCCCGAGTTCCTGGCTCAGGTCGTCCCGCCCTCGCTCTCGCTCCTCATGATGCTCCTCATCCTGTCCGCGTCCATGTCGACGCTGGCCGCGCTCATCCTCATCTCGAGCTCGGCGGCGGTCAAGGACCTTTACGCCGGGTTCGTCAACCGGGGCGTGACCGACGAGGGCCTGACCCGGCTCATGCGGGTCGTCTCGGCGGTCTTCATCCTCGTCTCCGTCGTCATGGCCTATCTCCGCCCGGCGACGATCGTGGCCATCTTGTCCATATCCTGGGGCGCCATCGGCTCGTTCTTCCTGGGTCCGTTCGTCTGGGGGCTCATTAGCCGGAAAGCGACGAAGGCGGGCGCCATCGGTTCAGCCGTCCTCGGGCTGGGGACCTGCCTGGGCCTCGCGATCGGCGGGATGGCCCCGGCCGAGGCCGGGACGATCGGCATGATCGTCTCCTTCGCCGCCACTCCCCTGCTCAGCCTCTTCTAGA
>DSDX01000321.1 GCA_011048485.1 Candidatus Aminicenantota bacterium
AGCTATATCCGGGTCGCTTGGCGGCGGATCCGCCGTGAACGGGCCTATTCGTTCATCAACATCGCCGGCCTGGCCGCCGGGCTCGCCTGCGCGATCCTCATCCTTGTCTGGGCCCAGCACGAACTGAGCTACGACCGGTTCCATGAGAACGCCGGCCGCATCGGGCGCGTGCTGCTCAAGCCCGACGACGCCGATTGGCTGACGGACAGCGGTCCCGGGCCGCTCGGCCCGGTCCTGCAAAAGGATTATCCCGAGGTCGTCGCGGCATCCCGCTCGTTCGGAGCCCCGGCCCCCCTGCGCTTCGGAAGCCGGGTCTTCAACGGCCGGGTCCTCGGGGTCGACCCGTCGTTCTTCCGGATCTTCTCGTTCCCCTTCGTCCAGGGAGGCGGAGGGGAGCCGCTCGCCGATCCCGACTCCGTCGTCCTCGGCGAGTCCATGGCCAAGAAGTTGTTCGGGGCCGAGGACCCGCTCGGTCGGCCGGTCAGCTTCGAGTGGTGGGGGACCTGGCACGATCTCCGGGTCATCGGGGTCGTCGCGGACGCGCCCTCGAACTCGAGCCTGAGTTTCGACTACCTCCTGCCCTTCAGCTTCGTCACGCGTTCGGGAATGAGCATCGACGACTGGGACGTCGGCGCCTACCAAACATACGTTCTGATCGCCGACGCGGCTTCCCTGACGGACGTCGAGGGGAAGGTCGCCGGCGCCGTCAAACGGGCCCGGCCGGAGTCGCGCTTCCAGCTCCGTCTCCAGCCCTTGACCCGGATGCATCTCCATGATCCCGCGGGCGGAGGCCCGATCACGTACGTTCGGATCGTCGTCCTGATCGGTCTCTTCATCCTGGCCATCGCCAGCATCAACTTCATGAACCTGTCCAGCGCCAGGTCCCTTCACCGGGCCAGGGAGGTGGGCCTGCGGAAGGTGGTCGGCTCGAGCCGCGGGGGACTCATCCGGCAATTCCTCGTGGAATCCCTCGTCTTCACCGTCCTGGCCTTGGCCCTGGCCCTCATCGCGGTCAGGCTCCTGCTGCCTTGGATCAACCGGGTGCTGGGCGCCTCGCTCCCCCTTCGCTTCACGACGGGCCAGGCGCTCGGCCTATTGGCGGTGACCCTTCTCACGGGATTCCTCTCGGGAAGCTATCCGGCCCTGTTCCTCTCGAGGTTCGAGCCGCTCCAGGTCCTTAAGGGAAGCGTCACCAAGGGCCGGAGCGGGGCCTCTTTGAGACGGCTGCTTGTCGTCTTCCAGTTCGTCATCTCGATCGGCCTCATCGTCGGGACGCTGACGGTCTCCCGCCAGCTCTTTTTTATGCGGCACCGGGACCTGGGCATCAACACGGACTGCGTCATCAACCTCGAGCTCCGGGGCGACCTGAGGAACAACTATCGGGCGATCAAGGCGAAGCTCCTGGAGAGCCCCGATATCCTGGCGGTCTCGGCCACCAACGGGTCCTTCACCAAGAGGTTCGCCACGGACGAGGCCGATTGGGAGGGCAAGGACCCCGAGGCCAAGGTGATCACGGCCATACACGCCGTGGATTTCGATTACGCCGAGATCTTCGACCTGGAGATGGCCGAAGGCCGGTATTTCTCGAGGGACCGCCCCGCGGACATCACGACGGGATTCGTCGTCAACGAGACCGCCGTCCGGGTCATGGGGCTGGAGGAGCCGCTGGGCAAGAAGCTGCGCTGCCCGATCCCCTACGATTCCGGGAGGGAGGAGTGGGGAACGATCATCGGCGTCGTCAAGGACTTCCACTTCCGCTCCCTGCACAGCAGGATCGAGCCGTTGATCCTGGCCATCGCGCCCGGCTGGTTCACGGACACCTACATCAGGATCAGCCCGGCCAACGTGCCGAGGACCCTGGCCTTCGTCGATAAGACGTTGCGGGAGGCGGCCCCGGGCTTTCCTCTCGAGTACACGTTCCTGGACGAGGCCATCGGCCGGCTATACCGGACGGAGGTGAGGATCGGGGACATGGTCGGTTCGGCGACCGCCCTGGCCGTCTTCCTCTCCTGCCTGGGCCTCATCGGGCTGGCCTCTTACACGGCCGAACAACGGACGAGAGAGATCGGCATCCGCAAGGTCCTGGGCGCCTCGGCCACGGGCGTCATGTCCCTCCTGACCGGCGAATTCATCAAGTGGGTCCTGGCCGCGAGCCTCATCGCCTGGCCCGTGTCCTATCTGATGATGCGGAGTTGGCTGAGGACTTTTGCCTATCGGATCGAATTGGGGTGGGCGGTTTTCGCCTTGTCGGGAGCCCTCGGCGGCGCCGTGGCTCTGTTGTCCGTCGGCTTCCAGGCCGTCCGGGCGGCCCGGGCCAACCCGGTCGACTGCCTGCGCTACGAGTGAGGAGAAAGAAAGATGTTCGAGATCGATAAAGCCATCGCCGCATGGCGAAAGGAGCTGCGCCGGAACCCGGCCCTCGAGGACGGCCAGGCAGCCGAGCTGGAGGCCTCGCTGCGCGACGAGATCGAGGAACTCGTCGGCAAGGGGCTGGGCCCCGAGGCGGCCTTCCGCCAGGCGGTCGCGGCCATGGGCCCGGCGGCCGACGCGGGAGGGGAATTCTACAAGGCCAAAAGGACCCGCCGCTCGGCCCGGCCGTCCTGGCAGGCGCCCCGCTTCGTCCCATCCCTGGCCTGGAACTACGTCCGGACGGCCGCCCGGGTCTTCCGCCGCAACCGGGCCTTCGCGACGCTCAACGTCGCCGGCCTGGCCCCCGGCATGC
>DSDX01000357.1 GCA_011048485.1 Candidatus Aminicenantota bacterium
CTTCTTGGCCGTGCCGGTCTTGCCGGCGGCCCCGTAGCCGTCCACCCGGCCGAGCTTGGCCGTGCCCTCCTCGACGACGCCGGCGAAGACCCGATCGACGAGGTCGGCGGCCGTCTTCTCGCCGATGACCCGGACCGGACCGTCGCCGTCCTCCGCCGCAGGGCCGCCGGCCTTGACAAGACGCGGGCGGACCAGGCGGCCCCCCGTCGCGTACACGTTCATGGCCCGGAGCATCTGGATGGCCGTGACCGAAATCTCGTAGCCTATGGCGATGTGCGGGAGCGAGTTCTTCGTGTTCCACTCTTTCGGGGGCTTGACGATCCCGGCGCCCTCGAGAGGCAGCTCGATGCCCGTCTTGGCCCCGAACCCGAAGGCCCGGATGGTCTCATAGAGCTCGGCGATGCTGAGCCTCTGGGCGAAAAGGACGGTGCCGACATTGGAGGATTCGATGAGGACCATGGGGAAGCTGAGGACGCCGACCCGCTTGTGGTCCGTAATGACGGTCCCGCCGACCCTGATGGACCCGGCCGAGCAGTCGAAGACCTCGGCGAAGCCGACCCGGCCCCTCTCCCGGGCCGCGGCGGCGGTGACGATCTTGAAGGTCGAGCCGGGCTCGTAGACGGCCTGAACGGCCCGGTTGAGCCAGGCCTTCTCCGGGCCCGGGAAACTGTTGAGGTCGTAGCCGGGCCAGCTGGCCAGGGCCAGGATCTCGCCCGAGAAGGGCTCCATCACGATGATCGCGCCCCACGACGCGGCGTGCGCGGCCACGGCCTCGGCCAGCTCCTTCTCGGCGATGTACTGGATCGTCGTGTCGATGGTCAAGACCAGGTCTTGGCCGGGCACGGGAGACTTGATGACCCGGCTTTGATAGCCGCGTCCGCCCTGGACCTTGTAATCGATCCGCTCGCCGGGCTCGCCCTGGAGCAGGTCGTTGAAGCGCGATTCGATCCCGGCCCGGGACTCGCCCGTGAGGCTCACGCCGCCGAGCACGTGGGCGGCGAGGGCGCCCAGCGGGTAATAGCGCCGGGTGCCGGCCTCGAGCTCGACGCCCGGGAGATCGAGGGCCATGACCCGGGCCGCGTCCGCCTCGGGGATCTTCATCTTCACGTAGGTGTAGGGCGCGCCGGCCCGGAGGCGGTCGAGGACGCGTCCCGCCTCGCGCGTGGACAGGCCCAGCTCCTTTTGAAGTCTGCGGACCCGGTCCCGCGTCCCCGCCGGGGACTCGCCGTCCATCGGGCGGATGGCCACGGAGGGGGAGGGCAGGCTGCAGGCCAGGATCTCGCCGTTGCGGTCGAGGATGTCGCCGCGGCGGGGCTCGATCTTGGCCAGGTCCCGCGCTTGGCGGAGGACGGCGGCCTTGGCCTGGGGGTGGCCGAGGACCTGGAGCTGGACGAGCCTGGCCGCGACGAGGGCCCCCCACCCGGCCAGGGCGAAGGCCAGGAACTTGACCCGCCTCCGGATGTCGGTCTCGTAGAAGGATCTCATGGCCCGGGCCTCCGCACGGGTCTCCGGCCCTGCCCGTAGATGATGTCCTCGTCCGGGGGCTCGACGAGGCCGAGCTCGTCCCTGGCGATCCTCTCGACGCGGCCGGGCGCGAGGAGCTCGGCCTTGCGCAGCTCGAGCGTCTCGATCGCTCTCTCGAGCGCGCGGATCTCGTCTTCGCTCCGGCCGATGTCGATGCCCAGCTTAACCGATTCGGTCTGGTACCAAACGTAGAAGGTCAGGATGGCGATGGTGACGGCGGCGACGCCCAGACCGAGGGCGATCGTCCTCAGGCTCCCCTGGCGCCTGACCATTCAGGCCCTCTCCGCCGCCCGCAGCTTGGCCGAGCGGGACCTCGCGTTCGCGGCCACCTCGGCGGCCGAGGCCGTGACCGGCTTGCGGGTGAGGATCCGCAGGAGCGGGGCGCCTTCGTCCGGGGAGGCCAGGGCGTGGAATGACCTCTTGACGATCCGGTCCTCGAGGGAGTGGAAGGAGATGACGACGAACCGCGTTCCCTTCGCGGCCCGGCGGACCGCCGTCTCGATGAACGCGCCGAGCCCCTCAAGCTCCCCGTTGACCTCGATGCGGAGCGCCTGGAAGGCCTTGGCCGCGGGGTGGACGCGGCCGCGCTGCGGCCGCCATTGGTAGATCCTCTCGATGAGCACCCTGAGGTCGCCGGTCGTCTCGATCCGGCCGAGCTTGCGCAGGTGAACGATCTCCCGGGCCAGCCGGCGCGTATGGGCCAGCTCGCCGTAGGCCGCGAACATCTCGGCCAGCCTCAGTTCGGGGTAGGTGTGGAGGATCTTCGCGGCCGTCGTCTTCGAACGTTGGTCGACGCGCATGTCGAGCGGGCCTTCGCGCTGGTAGCTGAATCCACGCTCCGGCGCGTCCAACTGGAAGGACGAGATGCCCAGATCGGCCAGAACGCCCCGGACGCTCCCGAAGGGGATGTCGATGGCGTCCAAGTCCTTGAAGTCCGTCTGATAGAGGGTGACGCGCCCGGCGTAGGGCTCCAGCCTTGTCCGGGCCACCTCGAGGGACTGGCCGTCGCGGTCCAAGCCGATCAAGCGGGACCGCGGGTTGGCCTTGAGGATGGCCAGGGCGTGTCCGGCCAGGCCCACGGTGCAATCGAGATAGACGCCCTCGCGCCCCGGGTCAAGGAACTCGATGACTTCGGTGGCGAGGACGGGAAGGTGTCCGCTCGCGGTCATTCCGGCTTTCCTCGAGGCATGA
>DSDX01000183.1 GCA_011048485.1 Candidatus Aminicenantota bacterium
GTCTTGCCCTCCCCCGTCGGCAGCTCGGCGATCTTCCCGTCGGCCATGGCCAACGCGGCGATGAGCTGGACGTCGTGGGCCGCGAGTCCGGTGGCGCGGCGCGCGGCCTCGAGCGCCAGGGCGAACGTTTGCACGCGCCCGTCCGGCAGGCGGCCGCCCTTGGCGCTCTGACGGGTTCCTTTGGGCCGCGCACGCAAGGCAGCCGCTCTCCGATCGATCTCCTTGTCGGAGACGCGGGCCAGGCCTTCGCTGTCATGATGGGCCCGGATCGCCAGGACGATCCTCGCGTAACCCTCGAGATCTAGCTCGACGGGATGGCCGCGGAGCCGGTTGAAAGCGGTCTTGAGTCGGGTCCCGACTCGCGACAGGGGAGCTGTCCCCAACGGGGACCGTTCCTCGAGGTCGGTGTGATTCATTGCGGTTCTCCTCTTCCGCACGTCAAGATGGTTTCGCTGCGGAACGCGAAGGATAAAGAGGAGGTCACCGCGGCGGGCCGCGGAGCAGGTTCGGCCCCGCGACCCGGGACAGGACGACGGCGGCGGGGCACGGCTCGCCGCGCGGACGGACGGCAAGGAGCGCGCCGAAAACGAGAGAAGTGACGACGAAGGGCAGGGGCAGGAAGATGAGGGCCAGGATCACAAAAGGAAGGGCCATCCGAGCAATTCTCATATTCCGCCTTCTCGGCTATTCTAGACCCCGCCCCGCCGGGCGTCAACCGGAGAGGATCTAACCGGAGAGGGTCAGATCTACTTTTTTTCGAAAAAAGTAGATCTGACCCTCTCCGGGGCTACTTGACCCGCTTGTACTCGAAGACGCCGCCGGGCTGGCTGATCTCGAGGGCGGTCACCTCTCCCTTGGGACCCTCGACGAACCTCAGCCGCACGACCCGGGCCTCCTTGAGCGAAAACTCGCCGCCGATCTCGGGGACCAACTCGTAGGTGGGTTGTCCGGGGATTGTGATCGTCAGGACATCCCCCTTCAGGGCGACCGTGACGGTCTGGGAGGCCAGGGAATAGGTCCCCAAGAGCGTCCCGAGATAGGCCGGATCGGACAGCCGCTCGTCGGGCTCCTTGGCGAAATAAATGTCGTCCACGGTTCCCTCGAAGGGAACACCGACTCCCACCACGTAGCCGTTCGCGTCGGTCCGGAAGGTCAGCTTCATGTCCTCGAAGACGGGATCCGTCACGGCTTTCCCTCCAGAGAAGGTCTCGAAATGCCAGTGCTCGAGCGGTGTCGCGATGCCGTTGTAGACGAATCCGAGCCGCCCGCTTTCCAAGGTCACCTTGAGACTGCCGTAGCCGGGGTGATGGTAGCCGCCCGCGTACTTGTCGAGCTTGTGGGCCGGCGCCGTCCCCGGCCGTCTCCGGGTCGCCTTCTTTTCCTCGGCCTTCTTGGCGACCTCCTCCCCCTCGGCACGCCTCTTCGCGGCGTCGCCGATCCAGTCCACGGCCTCAAGGTCCAGGATCCGATCGGCCCCCGTCCGGACGAGGAGCTCGGGCAGGCCGCTCCCGTTCTTGTTGGTCAGGACGACGAAGCCCAGCCCGTCGTTCGGGAAGAAAGCGACCATGGCCGAGAATCCGTCGATGTTGCCGCCGTGATGGACACGGCGATGGCCCCGGTAGCTGTCCACGAACCAGCCCAGGGCGTAATCGGCCGCCGTGATGTCGGGACGGTCCGAGACGTCGCCCGTCGTCATGTAGGGCGTGTGAAGGTCGGCCAGCGTCGCGGCCCCGATGACCTCCGTGTCGCCGAACTTGCCGCCGTTGATATGGACCATGACCCAGCGGGCCATCTCGTTGACGCAGGAGTTGATGGATCCGGCCGGGCCTATGGTCGTGATGTCTCGGAACGGGATCTCGACAACGCGGTCCTCACGTTCGCCGTAGGGCAGGGCGAAATCCTCATCCTTCCGCGAATCCGCGACCGAGAAGTTGCTGCGCGTCATGCCCAGCGGCTCGAAGACAAGCGCCCGCACGGCCTCCTCCCAGCTCCGGGCGGTCATGGTCTCGATGAGATAGCCGGCCGTGAGGAACATGAGGTTGTTGTACTGCCACTTGGCCCGCAGGTCGGCCGAGGGCTCGAGATGGGCCAGGCTCCGGACGAGGTCCTCTCGGGTGGCCGTGAGGTTGTTGTACCAGACGAGGTCGTGACGCGGCAGCCCGGACCGGTGAGTGACGAGATCGCGCGGCGTCAAGCGTTGGCCCGCCCACGTATCCTCGAGCCGGAACCAGGGTATGTACTCGCGGACCGGCGTATCCCAATCGACCTGGCCCCGATCAACGAGCGTGCCAAGCGCGAACGCCGTGAAAGCCTTGGTCGACGATCCGATGGCCAGGAGGGTATCCGCCGTCATGGGCAGCTTCTTCTCGATGTCGCGGAAACCGAAGCCTTCGGCCAGGATAACCTCCTCGTCCTTGACGACGGCCACGGCCGCCCCCGGCACCTCGAGCAGGGTCAGGCCCTTGGCGACGATCTCGCCGAACCCTTCCAGGGCCCTTCTCGCTTTCGCCGCCGGGTTCTCGCCCCGCGCGAGCTCGAAGGGGAACGTCCCCCCGCCCTGGATGAAAGTACCCGAGATCGTGGCCCCGTCGGCGCTCATCCGCCCCTTGAAAGTCGGCTCCCCGGGGACGCCGCCGATCATGAACACGACCTCTCCCCCCTCGGCCTTGATGCCGGCGAGAGGCAGATCTTTGGCGCCCTGGATGGGGA
>DSDX01000156.1 GCA_011048485.1 Candidatus Aminicenantota bacterium
CCCACGCCCCGTCCCGGCTCTCCTCCTGCCGAAGAGCCGGTTCCCGACATAGAGCAGGAAGAGCCCGATCGTGGCCGCCTCGAAAGTGAAGACCGCCCACTCCTCGACCGAGCCGATGGGCAGGGGCAGAAAAACCAGGACGGCGCACAGCCCCCAGAAGACGAAGTGATCGATCATGCCGCTCACGTCATCCTATCTTACCGAAACGCAGACTCCCCCGCCAAGCCAATTTGTTCGGTTCTTCTCCCATCTCCGGCCTAAGAGAGGGTCAGATCTACTTTTTTTCGAAAAAAGTAGATCTGACCCTCTCTTGAGGAGGCGGCGATGGGACCCCTTATCCGGTCACCGGATCGGGGACGATTCGGTCTCGACGACGAGGAAGTAGAGGCCCACCCCGATGGCGGAGACGACGAGCACGCGCCCGGCGACCGTTTCGAAGAATCCCTTCTTCTTGGCCGGCGCGCTGATCCCCTCCTCCTGGCCGCCGCTCCCGGCCTCGGCCACGCCCGCCGCCGCGAGCGAGATCGAGAGCTTGCCCAGCTCGCCGGCCTTGACGTACAGGGCGTAGTCGAGGTTGAAATCCCCCCCGCCCGACGTCACCCCGAGAGCGTAGCGTCCTTCGGGCACGCCGGTGATCGTGTACATGCCCTTGGCGTCCGTCGGCAGGCCGGCCATCTCGGTCATGTCCGCGAGATTGCGGATCTTGACGATGGCCCCCTCGACCGGCGTCCGGACATCCTTCGCGTAGACGAACCCGGTCAGCGCGCCCGTTTCGGCGGCCCCCGGCCGTCCGCCCGCCGCCAGCCCGGGCGGCATCAGAAATAGCGCGAAAGCGGCCAGCACGACATAGACGGTTCCCTTCGACTTCTTGAATAGTTCTAAACTCACGGGCGTGTCCCCTTTCTCATCCGGTCTGGGGTTCTGTCGGCCGCGATGTCCGCGTCCCCTTCCGCGGCATCTCCGGGACCGGAACGGGCCCGCCGTCCCGCTCGGGCGGCACGCCCGGCGCTAGTCGGATCAGTCGATGATGACCGGCGACGCCTCGCCCTCCTTGAGAGCGAAGGCGAAGAGCGTGACCTCGGCCGCCGTGATGAGGGTCAGGATGCCCGCCGGCGACTTGAAGAAGTCGAGAATCGTCTTCTTCTTGCCGTAACTCGCGCTCCCTTGCTGGAGCATGACGGGCGACCCCGCCGGCTTCATGGCCACGGACAGCTTGGCCAGGGCCTCGGCCTTGATCATGATGCTGTAGTGGAAGTTGTAATCCCCGCCCGGGCCGAGCACGCCCATGACGTAGCGGCCTTCCTCGATCGCCGGGATGACGTAGGTCCCGTCGTTGTCGGTCGGCTCGCTCGCGTACTCCTGCATCGTGGCCACGTTGCGCAACTTGACCACCACGTTGGGAACGGGCGTCCGCATGTCCTCGTCGTAGATGTGGCCCATCAGGGCGCCGTTGGCCCTCGCGCCCGCCGCGGCGAACTCGTGGACAGGGACCGTCAGGAGGATGAAAGCGACCGCCACGAAAAGGGCAAGAATGCGTCTCATCTCTGCCTCCCTCCAAGGCTATCTGCTTGCGATAATAGTATTATCAACGGCTTATGTCAAGCAATAATTGTCTACGGCCGGCTTCGCCGCCGGCCGGTTCGATCCCGTACGAAAGGCCGCCCTCAACGGACCTCGGCGGACCTCAGCGGATGGGCGAGACCTCGGTCTCTTTCTTCGTCAGCTCGTACACGCCGAATCCGGCCGCACCGGCCAGGGCCACCATGAGCAGGATGCCGCCCGGCTTGGCGAAGAAGCTCTTGCCGCCGCCCCCGCCGCTGCCGCCGCCCTTGCCCTCGAGCATCCCGCCGGGGAGCATCTCGACGGACAGCTTGGCCGTCTCGCCGGCCTTGATGTAGACGCCGTAGTTGAGGTTGAAATCCCCGGACGCCGCGGAAACCCCCATCGTGTACCAGCCTTCCTCGATGCCCAATATCTTGTATTGGCCCTTGGAGTCGGTCGGCTGGCTGGTGTATTCCTTCTGGTTGTTGAGGTTTCGGATCTTGACGATGGCGTTGGAGACCCGGGCCCTCGAACCCTCGGAGAAGACCACCCCTTCGAGGGTCCCCTGCCGCGACATCGACGCCTGCCGCGGCAGGGCCGAGCCCGGCGCGGGCGTCAGCAGGACCACGAAGGCCGCGATCAGGCCCCCGGCCAGAAGCTTAGACCGAAACACGCTCGTCCTAAACATCATCGTTCCTCCTCCGGGCCATTATAACTCAATCCCCGAAGTCAAGCACCCCTTTATTTGACCCTCATTTGACCTTGAGCACCGTCGTGCGGTTCTCCCCGCTCCCCCCCGCTCTCCCGGCCCCTTTCGCGCGGCGCCGCGGCATCCCCAGCAGCCGCTGGGTCCAGGTCTTCTTGATCAGGGGGTTCTCCGGCTCACCCCAGTCGGGCAGGGCCCTGTTCTCGAGGATGGCCCTCGGGATCTCCGTGACCATGGCCCGGGCCTTGCTCTCGCCGACGATCTTCGCCGCCGCCTCGACGGCCCGGCTGAGGCGCGGGGGCCGCCCCAGGGCCCGGTGGCCGTCGCTGGCGATGATGTGGACGAGGTTGTGGACCAGGAACAGGCCCGCCGCCGTCCTGACCTCCCGGCCCAGCTCGCCGGTGATGCTGGCCCCCGTCAGCTGGGCGGCGCAGCCCATGGACACGAAC
>DSDX01000069.1 GCA_011048485.1 Candidatus Aminicenantota bacterium
ACGACGAAGATTGGTACTTCTACGTGGTCGACCGCAAGAAAGATATGTTCATCTCCGGCGGGGAGAACGTCTACCCGGTGGAGATCGAAAGCGTGCTCTACCAGCACCCGGCCGTGCATATGGCCGCCGTGGTGGGCCTGCCCGACCCGAAATGGGGCGAGGTGGGCCTGGCCTGTGTGGTGCTCAAGCCGGGCGCCGCCGCCACCCCCGCCGACACCGCGGCGGCCGTCGCCGACACGCGGACCTATCTCTCGCGGCTCGAGCGGCTCGGGTTCGCCGGCGTCGTCCTCGTGGCCCGCGGCGACGATCCCGTCTTCGCCGAGGGCTTCGGCCTGGCCGACCGCGAGCACGGCCTGCGCTGGACGCCGGGCACGGTCTCGACCGTCGGCTCGATCACCAAGCAATTCACGGGGGCGGCCATCCTTGAGCTCGAGGAGGACCGGCGCCTCGCGGTCACCGACCCGATCGGCCGCTACTTTCCGGACGTCCCCGCCGACAAGTCCGCGATCACTCTCCACCACCTCCTGACCCATTCCTCGGGCCTCTCCGACCCGGAGAAGTACGGGGACTTCACGCCCGTCGACACCGCAACTTATGTCCGGGCCGTCTTAGCCCAGCCCTTGCTCTTCAAGCCGGGCAAAGGGTACGAGTACGCGAACGCCAACTTCAGCCTGCTCGGCGTCATCATCGAGAAGTTGACCGGAGGCAGCTACGAGGCCTTTCTCAGGAAGCGCCTATTTCTGCCCGCCGGCATGTTCGAGACCGGCTACATCCTGCCGGCTTGGGGCGAGGGGCGCCTGGCCCAAGGTTATCTCGACGGCAAACCCTGGGGCACGGTCCTCGGGCGGCCCATGGCCCAAGACGGCCCCTATTGGGCCCTCAGGGCGAACGGCGGCCTCCATTCGACCGCCTACGACATGCTCCGCTGGGCCCGCGCCCTCGTCGGAGGCCGGGTCCTCTCGGCCGCGTCCCTCGAGAAATACTGGGCCCCCCATGTCAGCGAGGGCGGCGACACCTTCTACGGCTACGGCTGGTCGATCGCAACGGGCCCCGGCGGCGAGAAGGTCGTCACCCACAACGGCGGCAACGGGATCTTCTTCGCCGACATGGCCCTTGTCCCCGAGGCCGACCTCGTCGTCGTCCTCATGACGAACGTCATCTCGGAGACGCGCGTCGCCAACACGCTCCTCGAGCGGATCGGCGCGCGCTTCCTGGCGGGGGAGGCCTATCCCGCGATCCCGGAGGTCGTCGCGCTGGACCCGTCGGCGCTCGCGTCGTTCGCCGGGACCTACAAGCTTCCGGGCGGAGCCGGGGCTTTCCGTCTGACGATGGACGGTGAGGCCCTCGTCATCGAGGCCGAGGGCCGTCAGGCCTTCGCCATGCTCCACTCGGTCCGGGACGGAGAACCGGGGCGGCTCGACACGCTCGACAAGTTGATGGACCGGATCATCCAGGCCAATCGCAAAGGCGATTTCGGGCCCTGGTTCGAAGCCTACGGCGGCCGCATTCCCATGGAACGGCTGAAGACGCGCTGGTCCGAGATCATGGGGGAGATCGAGGGCCCGCGAGGCCGGTTCCTCCGCCACGAGGTCCTCGGCTCGGCCCGGACCCAGGAGCGTGACGAGACGGTCGTCCGCTTCCACTGCGAACGCGGGACCGCCGAGCTGACCTACGTCTGGGACATCGAAAGGGAAGGCCGGCTCCTCGGCATGTCGATGCGCGGGCTAGCCCTCAGGCTCCGCCTTTACCCCTCGGGCGAGCGCGAGCTCTTCACCTGGGATGGCGGCCTGCGGCCGCCCAAGATCGTGCGCCTGGGGGAAGCGGCCGGCCCCGCGGGCGGGACGACCCTCACGCTGAGCGATTCGAAGATCGCGGCTGCCGCTGTCCGTTAGGAAAGGGGGGGGGGCGCGGCGATCGAGGCGTCGTCGGTCCTGTGCTGATCAGCCCGGGGCTCGATCCGGCCGGAAATAGGGTAATAGGTATTGTGTCCCCCATTTTAATGCTTTGACAGGCCCGGGGGCGGGGGCCTATCATCACTTTCTAAAGGAGACGCCCATGCATCAAACACGCCAGCCCCGGGGCCGGATGGCCCTCATCGCCCTGGGATCGGTCGCCCTCCTCCTCCTCAGCCTGCCGGCCCTGACCGCGGCCCAGGCCCAACCGGGTGATCGTCCCCAGACCCGTCTCAATCCCTTCCGCCAGCTCGGTCCGGAGCTGCCGACGCCCAACGCCCTGCGGACCGCGTCCGGCGCGCCGGGGCCCGGCTACTGGCAGCAGAAGGTCGACTACGACATGGCCGTCGAGCTCGACGAGGAGCGTCGGCGCATCAGCGGCGTCGAGACCATCGTCTATCACAACAACTCGCCCGACCCGCTCTCCTACCTCTGGGTCCAGCTCGACCAGAACCGGCGGGCCCGGGATTCGATCTCGCAGAAGACCTCTCCCGGCCGCCTCTCCGACACCATGAGCGTCCGGGCCCTCGAGCGCCTCCACGACGACTTCGACGGCGGCTTCAAGATCGAGCACGTCAGGGACGGCGCCGGGAAGGACCTGCCCCACACCGTCGTCGAGACGATGATGCGGATCGACCTGCCGCGAGCCCTCGAGCCCGGCGGACGCTTCGCCTTCGAGATCAAGTGGTGGTACAACGTCAACGACCGCTCCAGGCAGGGCGGGAGGTCCGGCTACGACCACTAC
>DSDX01000013.1 GCA_011048485.1 Candidatus Aminicenantota bacterium
ACGCCATCACGCCGGCCGTCGCCGAGGCTGTCAACACGGCCAGGGCGGAAAGAAGGCCGGTCACCGCCGTCGGCACAACGGTCGTCAGGACCCTCGAAAGCGCCTGGCGGGACGGCGCCGTCCGCTCCGGTCGAGGCGCGACGTCCCTCTTCATCACCCCAGGTTTCGCCTTCCGCGCGGTCGACCGGCTGCTGACCAACTTCCACCTGCCGCGGTCGACGCTGCTCATGCTCGTCTCCGCCTTCGCCGGCTACGACTTGGTGAGGACGGCCTACCAGGAGGCCGTGCGCGAGGGCTACCGGTTCTTTTCCTACGGCGACTGCATGCTCATCATCTGAGGGGCGCGCGTCCGTCCCAGACGATCGTCTGGCCGGGCCTCGTCGGAAGAGCCCGGTCTATGTCTTGATAGCGCAGGACCAGAGGGCTGCCCCTGTCAGACCTGATCCGCGCCCGCACCAGTTTCCCATCGTTCCAGGCGAGGTCGACCCCGAATCCGCCGCGCGCCCTGAGGCCCCTCACCTCCCCGTTCGCCCAGGCCTTGGGCAGGGCCGGCAGGAGCTCGAGGACGTACCGGTCGCCGTCCCTGAGGTGGCTTTGGAGCAGCATCTCGGCGATGCCGGCCGCGGCCCCGAAGTTGCCGTCGATCTGGAAGGGCGGGTGGGCGCAAAAGAGGTTGGGATAGGTGCCGCCGGCGTCGGTCATGTTGACTCCTGTCCGGCCGGCGGGCCGGAGAAGGTCCCGCAGGAGCTTGTGAGCGCGGTCGCCGTCCTTGAGCCGGGCCCAGAAATTGATCTTCCAGGCCAGGGACCAGCCCGTCCCGACGTCGGTCCTCTTCTCCAGGCTCGTCCGGGCCGCCGCGGCCAGCCCGGGGGTCGTTCGCGGATCGATCCGGTCGCCCGGATAGAGCATGTAGAGATGGGAGACATGGCGGTGGGTCGGCTCCACTTCCTCGAATTCCTCCCGCCACTCCATGAGCCGGCCGTCCGAGCCGATCTTCGGCTGGGCCAGCCTCGCGAGTGCGGCCTCGATCCTCGGCAGCAGCGGGTCGCGCTCTCCCAGCGCGGCGGCCGCCGCGAGCGTGTTGGCGAAGATCTCGCGGATGACCTCCTGGTCGTGCGACGGTCCCATGCTCATCGCGGCCACGGAGCCGTCGGGGGCGACGAAAGAATTTTCGGGCGACGTAGCCGGCCCGGACACGAGCTCGCCCGTGGCCGGGTCCTCAACCAGCCAATCGAGATAGAAGCGAGCCGAGCCCAGCATGACCGGAAAGACCCGTTCGAGATAGGCCCGGTCGAGGGTGAAGAGGTAATGGTCCCAGAGGTGCCGGCAGAGCCAGCCGCCAGCGCCGAGGTGCAGCCCCCAGCCCGGGTGCTCGCCGGGAGCCGTGAAGCCCCAGACGTTGGTGATCGGATGGACGCACCAGCCCCCGGCCCTGTATTGGACGGCGGCCGTCCTCCGGCCGGGTTCGACCAGCGATCCGATGAGCTCGGTCAGAGGGCCGTGACATTCACCGAGGTTGGTCGGGTCGGCCGGCCAATAGTTCATCTGGACATTGATGTCGGTATGGTAGTCGCAGTTCCAAGGGTTCTGGATCTTGTTGGCCCAGAGTCCCTGCAAGTTGGCCGGGAGCGAGCCTTCGCGCGAGGAGGAGATCAGGAGATAGCGGCCGTAGTGGAAATAGACCTCCTGGAGGTGGAGATCCGTCGCGTCCGCTCGTTGGCTCTTCAGCCTGATGTCGGTGGGGACGGCGTCCTCGCCCCCCGGCCAGAGTCTCAGGCTGACCTTGCCGGCGAGGCTCGAGAAATCCTCGATGTGCCTATTGAGCAGCTTCGCGTAGGGCCGCGCCGCCGCGCTCTCGAGCCGGGCCAGCGTCGCGGCCAGCGGATCTTCGCCTTTGTAGTCCGGCTCAACGAGCGTGTGGTCCGTCCCCGCCGCCAGGACCAGGGTGACGGCATCCGCTCCCCTGACCCCTAATCGCCCCTCGGCATAGGCGACCTCGCCGCCTTTGGCGACGGCCTTGAGGCAGGCGGCGTATCGAAGGCCCTGCCCGCCCTTTCCGTCCGTGAGCGTGCCGGCCATCACCAGATGGTCCGTCCCGGCCCGCGTTTCGAATCGCTCCGGCCGGGTCAGGGTCGCCGTGAAGCTCAGGGCGCCCTGGCGGTCCGCCTCGAGGCGTACGACCAAGGCCCGGTCCGGATGGCTGGCGAAGACCCGGCGCCGGTAACGGACGCCGTCCTGGCTGTAGGAGACGGCGGCGACGCCCCGCTTGAGGTCGAGTTCGCGGCGGTAATCCTCGTATCCCGACGATCCGCCGAAATCCAGCCACAGGTCCCCGAGCGTCTGATAGCTGCCGAAGGGGACCTCGGCCCCGTTGCCGTGTCCGGACCCGGCCCCCTTGCAGACCTGGGTCGCCAGGGTCAGCCCGGTCGCTTCCCTGTATTTCCCGCCGAAGAGCAGCCGCCGGATCTCGCCCAGGGCCGCGAAGGCTTCGGGATTGTCGTTGTCGTCGGGGCTCCCGGACCAAACGCTCTTCTCGTTGAGCTGAAGGCGCTCGCGGTTCACATCGCCGAAGACCATGGCCCCCAGGAAGCCATTCCCGACGGGCAGGGCCTCGAGCCATTCGCGGTCGTTCCGCCAGCCGTCCTCGAGGTCGGGCACGGAGGCGTCGGCGGGCTCGGCGTACC
>DSDX01000043.1 GCA_011048485.1 Candidatus Aminicenantota bacterium
CCCAAGGACCGCTACGCCATCGGCCGTGATGACAGCGCCTACGAGCTCGACGCCAACCTCGACGGCCGGCGCTACTCCGATATCTACGTCGTCGACATGAGGACGGGCCAACGGACGCTGGCCCTGGAGAAGTGCCGCTACATGTTCCAGGCCCTCGAGGACGGCGCCCGCTTCCTCTATTACGACGACGGGCACTTCTTCACCTACGACATGGCCACGGGAAAATCCGTCAACATCACCAAGGACGTCCCCGCCTCGTTCGTCGACGAGGACGACGACCACAACGTCGTCAAGCCCCCGGACCGTCCGGTCGGGTCGAGCCGGGACGGAACGAGCGCGCTCCTCTCGGACGGCTGGGACATCTGGAGCGTCCCCTCGAACGGCGCCGGGCAGGCCGTCAACCTGACGGTCAACGGGGCCAAGGACCGGCTCCGCTACCGCCGGCTGCGGATCGACCCCGAGGAGAAAGGGATCGATCTCGCCCAGCCCCAATACGTCAGCGTCTACGGCGAGTGGACCAAGAAGGCCGGGATCGCCCGCCTCGAGAAGGGCAAGGCGCCGGCGATGCTTCTCTGGGACGACGCCGGCTTCGGCGGCCTGGCCAAGGCCAAGAAGGCCGACGTCTATGTCTACACCCGGGACACCTTCAAAGACTACCCCGACTACTACGCGGCGGGCTCGCTGCTCAAGAACGCCCGGAGGCTGACCGAGGCCAACCCGCAGCAGAAGGACTTCCTGTGGTCGAGCGGCTCGATGCTTCTCGACTATACGATGGACCCGGCGAGCGGCCAGGACCGGAAGCTCCAGGCGGCGCTCTTCCTGCCCGCCAACTACGAAAAAGGCAAGAGCTATCCGACCATCGTCTACTACTACGAGACCATGTCTCAGCAGCTCAACCGCTACGCCCAGCCCTCGGCCAACGGCTTCAACAAGTCCGTCTACACGAGCAACGGCTACGCCGTCCTCATGCCCGACATCGCCTACAAGGTCAACGACCCGGGCATGTCGGCGGCCTGGTGCGTCCTGCCGGCCATCGACGCCGCCGTGGCCACGGGGATCGTCGACCGCGACAAGATCGGCCTCCAGGGCCATTCCTGGGGCGGCTACCAGACGGCCTTCCTGGTCACCCAGGCCAAGTTCGGCGCCGCCGTGGCCGGGGCGCCGCTGACCAACATGATCAGCATGTACAGCTCCATCTACTTCAACACCGGCTCGGCCAACCAGCCCATCTTCGAGTCGAGCCAAGGCCGGTTCAAGGGCGGCTACTGGGACAACCTCGAGGCGTACCAGCGCAATTCGCCCGTCTACTACGCCGAGCGGGTCGAGACGCCGCTCATCATCCTCCACAACGACAAGGACGGGGCGGTCGACTGGAACCAGGGCATCGAGTACTTCAACACGCTGCGCCGCCTCAGGAAACCGGTCGTCATGCTCCAGTACGTCGGCGAGAACCACGGCCTGCAGAAGCCGGCCAACCGCAAGGACTACACCGTGCGGATGAAGGAGTTCTTCGACCACCACCTCATGGGCAAGCCCGCGCCGGACTGGTACGCCGACGGCGTCTCGCATCTTGACCTCGAGGACCACCTCAAGGAGCGGGCCAAGGACCTCAAGCCGGCGGACAAGGCGGAGAAGAAAAGCCCGGAGAAAAAGTAGTCCGATCGGGCGACATCCGGAACGTCCCGTCCGCGGACCGGCTCGCCTCGCCGCGGGCGCGAGCCTCACCCCTCGCCTTGAACATGGTGTTAGGGCTTCGGCCAGCCCGCACGGGATGAGATAGGAAGGCTGGCTGGCGAGGCGCCAAGGTTTCAAAGGAAAAGGAAGCGGGGCTAAGGAGGATCCCTCTCCAGCCAGCAACCTCATTATAAGGCCGGAATTTGGCGCTTGTCAATCCGAAAGTGTCCATTTTTGGAAATTTCATCAGGGGGGCGCGATGAGGCCCGCCGGCCCGCGTCCTTGATTTTGAGCCGCCTTAATGTATACTATTTTTGTAGGATTAAAACCAACGGGAGCATCACATGCCCACGAGAGTCAAGATCGCCATCCTAGCCCTGGCCACCTTGATCGGCCTGGCCGGATGGAGAGGTTTGAACGCCCTCATCGAACAGGGTTCGCCACGGCCGGCCCTCGCCTCCCTGAAAGGACAGGATATGCCTCCTAAGGTCAGGAAATCGGAAAAGGAGTGGCAGGCCATCCTGACGCCGGAACAATTCGAGATCATGAGGAAGGGCGGCACCGAGCGCCCCTTCACCGGGGCCTACAACGATTTCTGGGAGCCGGGCCTCTACGTCTGCGCCGGCTGCGGGACGCCCTTGTTCCCGTCGGAGACGAAATACGACCACGGCACGGGCTGGCCCAGCTTCACGGCGCCCGCCGACGACAAGAACATCGCCTACCGGGACGATTTCTCCCTGCTGATGAAGCGGATCGAGGTCCGTTGCGCGGCCTGCGGCGCCCACCTGGGCCACGTCTTCGACGACGGCCCCGCGCCCACCTTCCTCCACTTCTGCGTCAACTCCGCGGCCCTGGATTTCAAGCCCGCGACGGAGGCCCGGGCGTCCGGCCCCGACGAGGCCAAGGCTGTGACGGAGACGGCGACCTTCGCCGCCGGCTGCTTCTGGGGCGTCGAGCACAAGCTGGGCCAGATCCCCGGCGTCGTGTCCACCGTCGTCGGATACACCG
>DSDX01000162.1 GCA_011048485.1 Candidatus Aminicenantota bacterium
ACTACCCCGGGGCCCCCGCGGGCCTCGTCATCAAGCAGGACCCCCCGAACGGTTTCCGCGTCCAGAAGCGGAACCGCATCTCCTTCGAGGTCAGCCGGTGACGGCCCTCATCGCCCCGTCCATCCTATCGGCGGATTTCACCCGTCTCGCCGAAGCCGTCCGTCTGGCCGAGCAGGCCGGCGCCGATCTCATCCACGTCGATATCATGGACGGTCACTTCGTGCCCAACCTGACCCTGGGGCCGCAGCTCGTCGCCGGCGTGCGCCGCGAGACGCGCCTGCCGATCGATGTCCACCTCATGGTCGAGAATCCCAGGGCCTTCGTGCCCATGTTCCGCGAGGCCGGGGCAGATTGGATCTCCATCCACGTCGAAGCGACCGCCCATCTCCACAAGGACCTCGACCTCATACGGTCGTCGGGCGGCAAGGCCGGAGCGGTCCTCAATCCGGCGACGCCTCTCGTCTCGCTCGAGGAGGTCCTGGGCGATCTCGACTACGTGCTCCTCATGTCGGTCGATCCCGGCTGGGGAGGACAGGCGTTCATCCCGTCCTGCCGGCCCAAGATCCGCAGGCTCCGGGAGCGGATCCGCGCCGCCGGGCTCGAAGTGCGCATCGAGGTCGACGGCGGGATCAATCTCGACAACGTCGAAGGGCTCATCCGCGAGGGCATGGACATCGTCGTCGCGGGCTCGGCCATCTTCGACGCCCCCGATCCGGCCGCGGCCATCCGGGCCTTCAAAGACATCGCAAGGAAGACCTCACCATGACCAGACCCGCTCCGAAGACGGCCCGCGTCGTCCTCGTCGCCCTCCTCGTCGCCCTCGGTCTCGTCGCCAGCTGCGGCCGGAAGGAGGTCGAGATCACCCCCGATCTGGCCTCCTCCGACGAGGCCCTCTACAAGTTGGGCGAGCAATACATCAAGAAGGACACCGAAAAGGGCCTCCTCTACCTGAGGCAGGTCATCGACTCGTTCCCCAAGAGCTTCTACGCCCAGCGGGCCAAGCTCCTCATCGCCGACGCCTATTTCCGCAAGGGCGACGAGAGCAGCATGATCATGGCCGCCGCCGAGTACCGGGAATTCATCCGCTCCTACCCCTACTCGCCGTCGGCGGCGTACAGCCAGTATCAGATCGCCATGACCTTCTATAAAAAGATGCTCAAGCCGGGCCGCGACCCGTCCAAGACGATCCAGGCCCTGGCCGAGTTCAAGAAGGTCATCACCGATTATCCCGCCAGCGACCAGGCCAAGGAGGCCCAGCTGAGGATCCGGGAGTGTGAGGAACGCCTGGCCGAGCACAACGCCGAGATCGCTATCGGGTACTACAAGCGCCGGGCCTACGTGTCCGCCATCAGCCGGCTGACCGAGATCATGAACACGTATCCCGACTATTCCGGGCTCGACAAGATCTATTTCTATCTCGGCGACTGCCATTTCATGCTGAAAGGCTATGACCAGGCCCTCCCCTTCTTCACCAAGGTCGTGACGGACTATCCCAGCGGGAAACTGGCCAAGAAAGCGACCAAACGGCTGGAGGAGATCGAGGAACTGAAGGCCGCCGAAGCGGACGCCAACGTCAAGAAGAGCTGATCCGGGAGCGGGTCGGGGGGAGGGTTCTCATGCGGGACCGCGACAGGCGGATCCGGGGATGGCTTCTCGCGGGCGCGGCGCTGGCCCTCGGCGCCGGGCGGGCCGCGGCCGCCATACCGAGGATCGACACGATCGCCGCCGGACTGAGATTCGAGAACCTCACGAGGACGGTCCTCTGGAAAGGGGACCAGGAGACCTCCCGGATCCGGGCCAGCCTGATCGCGGCCCGGGCCGAGTTCGGCCTGGCCAAGGACATCGTCGTCGGCCTCGACGCCGGTCTCGTCCTGACCGACTTCACCGGCCTCGTCTTCACCGGGCTCCCGGTCAGCCTCCAATACGGCGCGGCGCCGCTTACGGGCTTCGCCTTCGGCGCGGACGTCGTCGCCCCCTTGGCCGAGTTCTCGGACTTTCGGCTCAGCGGGGCGGGCCGCTTCGCCTTCACCTTCGGGATGACGAGGACGTGGCCCCTCGAGGGCTTCGCCGTCGAAGGCGATGCCCGGGGGGACTCGAGCCTGCTCGAGATCGCCGCCGGGCCCCGCCTGGCCTATCTCGTCGTGGACCGCATCGTCCCCTACATCGAGGTCTGGGCCCGGTGGCTTCGGGCCGGCTTCGCGATCGACGAGAGCCTGGGCGATCTTGCGGGCGACGAGACCAAGCGCCTTCGCGGCGATCTCCAGTTCGGAGCCGGCCTGGGGGCCGACGCCGAGGTGACCGATCGCCTCCATATCCAGGGCAAGGCGGGGATCCTGCCCTACGCCGGCGGGGTCGACAGCCTCATGTCACTCGGGATCCTGTACAAGTTCTGAGGCCGGGAGAGAACCATGATCATGCCGCTCGCGAGATTCCCCAAGAGCGCCGCGACCCTTGCCCTCGCCGTGTGCGCCGCGCTGAGCTTGGACCCGGGCCGGATCCCCGAGCGTCCGTCGAAGACCCCGGCCCGCGCGACCTTCCGTCAGGTCCGTAGCTTGCGCGTCGAACGGCCCCGCCTGGGCCGCCGGGGCGTCCGCTACGCCCCCGACCGCGTTCTCGTCCGCTTCCGCCCCGAGGTCAGCGGGGAATACGCCCGCGGGCTCCTCAGGTCCTACGGCTTCC
>DSDX01000164.1 GCA_011048485.1 Candidatus Aminicenantota bacterium
CACCAAGACCGCTTGGATCCGCCTTTCGAGGGCCCGGATCGACCGGGCCCGAGCCCGGTGTCGGGACGCCGTCCGGGCGGCGGAGCGCCTGGACCGCCGCGAGGCCGGACGGGCCCTCGAGGCCCGGTTGCGCGCCCTGGCGGACGAGCACGGCTTCGCCCCGGGGCGCCTGAGCGTCCGGAAACAGGGCACGATCTGGGGGAGCGCCTCCCGGTCCGGGCGCATCCAGCTCAACGCGCTCCTGGCGGTGGTCCCGCGGGACCTGGCCGATTACGTCATCCTCCACGAACTCGTCCACACCCGGATCAGGGGTCACGGCCGGGCGTTCTGGTCCGAGCTCGAGCGGCGCATGCCCGACGCGCGGCGCCGCCAGGCCCGGATCCGGGATTACTCCCTGGCCCTCTTCTGACCGGTTTCCCGGTCCGCTCCTCGACATCGGTTCCGCGGATCATGGGGTCCTTCTCCCGATGCCGGAAGACGTCCTCCCCGGATCGGCTCGGGACGCCTCCGCCTCGGGAGCATGGGCCGGAAAGGGGAGAAAAGCGGGAACCCTGGGAAGGCGTTTGACAGATCGGCGGCCTGTGATATGATTTATCAAAGCGGGGGTCGAAACCCATCGACCGCGGTCAAAGCCGTTCCCGGTCCGGAGAGGTCGGGCCGGGCCGTTTGCCGTTAAGGAGAGGACCATGGAGGATCGTCCACCCGAACGAAAGCGCGCACTTCCCGTTCTGGCCCTGGCGGCGTTCGCCCTTGTCCAGGCCGTGGGCCACACCCAGGACGTCCGGGACAAGAGCGGCCCGGCGGCCCTGAGATCGGCCGTCGACCAACGCGGACCCGGGCAGGACGACGTCGGGATCCGCCGGCTCGCCGCGATGTTGAGACACCACCGTTCGGCCGGGGATCTCGAGAGCGCGGCCCGCGTTTTCGACGATCTCTTTCCGCCCGAGGCCGCCGTCGATCCGGCGGCCGCTCTCAAGGCGGCCTCGACGGTCCCGGTGTTCCCCGGCGGAGGGGCCGGGGAGATGGTCAAGCCCGTCATCGGACCCGAAGGGGCCCATCCCGTCTTCATCTCCCCGGAAAACGAACGGGATCCCTCGGCCGATATCGTGGTCCCGGACGGCGGCGAGTGGACGGCCTTCTCGGCCGCCGAGCAATGGTCGGGAGCCCGTCCCGCGGCCATCAGGGTCCGCAAGAGCGCGGACCGGGGGCTCACCTGGGTCGAGACGCTCGTCCTCGGCGGCGGGCGGCCCCTGACGGACCCATCGCTCCGGCGGATCGCGGACGGCTCGATCGGGGTAGCCTATGTCAAGGGCTGGGAGGACGCGGACGGCGACATCGCCTTCGCCCGCTTCGACGGGGCCTTGGCCTCGGCCGACGAGTTCCCGGTCGTCCTCAGCCGGGCCGACCAGAGGAGCCCCTCTTTGGCGACCGACCATCCGGCCTACGCGGCCCCCTATGTCTATATCGCCTACGCCGAACACGACGGCGGGGTGGGTTCGATCAAGCTAAGGGTCAGCCGGGATCTCGGTGCGTCATGGAGCCGGGACGTGACCATCGACTCGTTCCCCTGGGTCGATAGCGAGAAGGAGATCGGAACGGCGCTGGCCTTAGATCCCGGCGCGAGCGCGCTTCACATCGCCTATGCCCGCCCCCAGGGGGCCTCGACGGGTATCGCGGCCGCGACCTCGAGTAGCTTCGGGGCCATCTGGTCCGGGCCCCTCTTCCTGTCGCGCCCCGATGACCGGCCCGACCGTTCACCCGCGATCTCGGCCGCGAACGGCCGGGTCGTCGTCGTTTTCGAGAGCCCGACTGCCGGGGCCGGATCGGACATCGGATGCGCTCATTCCTCGGACTCGGGGCGAACGTGGACGGTCGAAGGGCGGCTGGCCGCCTCGGCCGCCTCGGAGACGTCCCCGGACGTCAGGGCCTCGGGCGGGAACGGCGCGGCCAGGTTCTTCGCCGGCTACGTCGAGGACGGCGTCCGCGTCCGTCTCCTGAGCTGCGAGGCCTCGGCCCCGGGTGCCTGGACCAGCGAAGCGGTCGTGCCCGAGGCGCCGGAAGAGATCAGGCTCGGCTCGGCCATCATCGTGCCGGCGCCCGGCCGGGACGGAGCGGCCGGAGCCGGAGTCCTCTGGGGCGACGCGCGCTCGGACGGGGACATCTACTTCAGCTCCGCGGCCACGCTCAGCCTGGCCGAGCTGGCCGTGATCCCGGCGAACCAGGACGTGCCCTACACGGAGGGAACGACCTCGTTCTCCGTGGTCAAGACGGGCGAAGGACAGGTCGATTGGACGGCCGCGGTGATATCCGGAGGAAGCTGGCTCGACATCAGATCGGGCGCATCGGGGACTAACGCAGGAACGATCGTCGTCGCCTACGAGGCCAACCCGTACCAATCCTCGAGGAGCGGGTCCGTCCGGGTGACGCCCTCCGACTCCGGTATCCCCAACGTCACCGTCACCGTGACCCAGGAGGAGGCCCCCCCCGGGACCTTGTCCGTGACCCCCGAGGAGGGGCTGGTATCGAGTGGTCCGGAAGGAGGACCGTTCGAGCCCTCGAGCCTCCCGTACACGCTACAGAACGTCGGAACGACCTGGCTCGAATGGCGGGCCTCGAAAACGCAGGACTGGACGGACCTGTCCTCGACGTCCGGGTATCTTGCCCCCGGAGCATCGAGG
>DSDX01000302.1 GCA_011048485.1 Candidatus Aminicenantota bacterium
ACCTCGAGTGGGGCGTGCCGCTTCACGACGACCGCAAGCTCTTCGAGTTCCTCATCCTCGAAGGCTTCCAGGCCGGCCTGAGCTGGAAGCTCATCCTCGACAAGCGCGAGAACTTCCGGCGGGCCTTCCGCGGCTTCGAACCGGAGAAGGTCGCGCGGTTCGCGGCCCGCGACGTCGAGCGCCTGCTCGGCGACGCCGGGATCGTCCGGAACCGGCTCCAGATCCTCGGGGCGATCAACAACGCCAAGCGCTTCCTCGAGGTCCGGCGCGAGTTCGGCACGTTCGACCGCTACATCTGGGGATTCGTCGGCGGCAGGCCGTTGCGATCGGGGCTGGGGTCGTTCTCCGAGATGCCCGCCCGGACGGAGCTTTCCGACAGGATCAGCGCGGACCTCAAGGCGCGCGGGTTCAAGTTCGTCGGGTCGACGGTCGTCTATTCGCACATGCAGGCGACGGGGATGGTCAACGACCACCTGGTGACGTGCTTCAGGTACCGCGAGTTGGCCAAAATGCGCTAAGCCCGGAAAGGGTCAGATCTACTTTTTTTCGAAAAAAGTAGATCTGACCCTCTCTTGACTCTGCTAGAATTCCGGGCAACGGCCATGAGCGCGTTCTTCGTCCCCCGTCTCCGTCCCGACCCGCGAGCCTTCCTGCGGCCGGTCCGCCTTGTCAGGGGCGAGTACGCCCGGGCCTATAGCGGACTGCCGCGCCGGGCCTGGATCCTGTTCGCGGTCAATCTGGTCAACGCGTCGGGGGCGATGGTCTTCTTCTTCCTCTCGCTCTACCTGACGCGCGAGATGGGGCTCACGGCGGCCAAGGCGGGTCAGGCGCTCAGCCTCTACGGCTTCGGCTCGCTAGCGGGCGCTTTCGCCGGGGGATGGCTGTCCGACCGGATGGGGTCGATTCGCGTCCAGAAGATGAGCCTGGCCGTCACCGGGGTTCTGCTCATCGCGCTGGGACAGGTCAGGTCGGTGGCCGGGATCCTGCCGCTCCTCTTCGGCATGGCCTTGTTCGCCGGCATGCTCTATCCGGCCAACGCGACCTCGATGGCCATGGTCTGTCCGCCCGATCTGCAGGTCAAGGGGTTTGCGCTCAACCGGCTGGCGAACAACCTGGGCGCGACGATCGGCCCGGCGGTCGGAGGCATGCTGGCCGTCCGCAGCTATGGGCTCCTGTTCTGGGCTGACGGGTTGACCTCGCTCGCGGCGGCGGCGGTGTTCGCCCTGCTGTGGAAGGGCGCGAGGGACGCGAAGAACGGGAGGGACGCGGCGGGCGGAGCGGGAGCAGGAGCGGGATCTGGAGCGGCCGCCGGAGCGAAGCCGACAGGAAGGGCGGAACCGGCGGGATCGGAACAACGTGATGCCGCCCTTGGTGAGGCCGGCGGGATCGGGCGTCCCGAAAGCGGGGAAGAGGAGGCGACACGGGCGGGCGAGATGACAGGGCCCGCTCGAGCCGTCGCGTCGAAGCGCGCCCCAATGGGCCGCTCGCCGTGGCGCGACGCCCCCTTCCTGCTGATGCAGGTCATCTTCTTCTTCTGGAGCATGGTCTTCATCCAGGTGTTGTCGACCTTCCCGATCTATATGCGGAACGTCTACGGCCTGGCCGAGAACAGGATCGGACAGCTCTATCCCGTCAACACCATCCTGATCGTGCTCCTGGAGATGATCCTGATGGAGAAGATCCGGAAGTACCCGCGGACCCGAATGATCAACGTTTCGTTCCTGCTGCTCGGCCTCGGGCTCGGGCTGATGCCGCTAGGGCGCGGGTTCTGGTTCGGGGCCCTGACCGTGGCGATCTGGACCTTCGGCGAGATGCTGAGCATGCCGCTCGTGACCGCGCTCGTCTCGCAGCGGGCCGACGACTCGAACCGCGGCCGGTACATGGGCATGAACAGCTTCTCGTTCTCGCTGGCGTTCATCGCCGGGCCGGCCGCCGGCCTGGCGATCTATGACGGCCTGGGGCCCGATGCGGTCTGGTTCGTGTGCGCCGCGACGTGCGTGGTCATCACGATCGCCTTTTCGGCGTTGCGGCCGGCGCTTGCGAAGCGGTAGACAGGAGAGGGTCAGATCTACTTTTTTCGAAAAAAAGTAGATCTGACCCTCTCTTATCCGTGCCCATTCGCACGGCCATTGACAACGTGATTTCGGGGGGCATATATTTCTCCCGGCGTGCGCTCATCGAATGTGCTGGAGGAGGGGAATCATGGCACACCCACGGACTTTCGGCTCGAGTCTTTCCGCCGCATTGTGTTGGGCATCGATCATCGCCGCCCTTCTGATTCTGTCCGGGCCCGGGGCCGTTTCCGCCGGGGACCACGCGAACCCCGTAAAAAGGCCCGAAATCGGGGGTTTTGACCGTGTCCCCGACCTCCGGCCTAGCGGTGCCCAAATCGTCGCTCCTGGGCCCTCCCAGGGCCATTTCCCGGCCCTTTCGGCCTGCAGTTCGGACTTGATGACCCGCCCCTCGGCCGCCCTCCGGGGCACCCCGCATCCCTCCAACCCACCCGTCCTCCCCCAA
Organism: Candidatus Aminicenantota bacterium; assembly: GCA_011048485.1. Lineage (GTDB taxonomy): Bacteria > Acidobacteriota > Aminicenantia > Aminicenantales > Saccharicenantaceae > RBG-16-66-30. The sequence goes on from DSDX01000302.1 coordinate 2,518, forward strand.
GCCGCGGCGTCCTCGCCGGCGCAGCCGCTCTTCTTCAGGGTCCACGCCGTCGTCGATACGCAGGGCTTCGGCTACGAGGTCTTCCGGATGCTTATCCCGAAGGACTGGGCGTTCTCCGGAGGCCTGGCCTGGCATTTCGCCA
>DSDX01000334.1 GCA_011048485.1 Candidatus Aminicenantota bacterium
CTACGGCAGCGAGTGCGCGGCGCCCTGGGCGGTCATCTTCAGGGACCGGTACGCCGCCGAGCTCACCGGCGTCCGCCTCGACACGCCGCTCCATCCGGTCCAGCTCTACGAGTCGGCCCTCAACTTCCTGAACTTCGGCATCCTCTTCCTCATCCTGAAGCGGAAGAGGTTCGACGGCCAGGTCTTCGCCTTCTACATCATCAACTACTCGATCATCCGCTTCTTCACCGAGTACTTCCGCGGCGATCACAGCGAGAAATTCTATTTCATCCGCGGCTCGTCCGCGCTGTCGAGTCTGTCGCTGCCGCAGTTGTTTTGCGTGCTGGGGCTCATCGCGGGGACGGTCCTCTTCATCGTCCTGAAGAGGCGCAAAGTTGCCGACAGCTGATCTCGTCGTCGGGTCCGAGGCCGGAGGCGGCATGCGGCTCGACGTCTTCCTGGCCGACAGGATCGAGGGTCTGACGCGGGCCCAGGTCCGCAAGGTCATCGACGCCGGCGGCGCGCGGGTCGGGTCGTTCAGGCGCAAGGCCGGCTACAAGCTCAAGCCCGGCGACCGTGTCCATGTCGAGTACGAGCCACCCGAGCCCGAGGCCGCTCTCATCCCGCAGTACATCCCGATCAAGGTCATCTTCCAGGACGCGGATATCGTTGTCCTCGACAAGCCGCCGAACCTGGTCGTCCACCCCGGGCCGGGCCATCCTGCGGGGACGCTCGTCAACGCCCTCCTCCATCACTACCCGGAGATCGCCGCCGTCGGCAATCCGGACCGGCCGGGGATCGTCCACCGGCTCGACCAGGACACCTCGGGCGTCATGGTCGTGGCCCGATCGCCGCGGGCCTGGTCGTTCCTGCACCACCAGTTCAAGAACCGCCTGACCTGGAAGACCTACCTGGCGCTGGCCTGGGGCCGAATGTCGGAGACGGAGGGCAAAATGAACTGGCCGCTGGGGCGGCATCCCAAAGAGGGCTCGCGGATGTCCGTGCGGGCCCGGAGCCCCAAGCGGGCCGAGACTCTGTTCCAAGTCCAGCGGACGTTCAGGGACACGACGCTCCTCGAGGTCAAGCCTTTGACGGGGCGGACCCACCAGATCCGCGTCCACCTGGCCGCGGCCGGGCACCCCGTGTGCGGTGATCCCGTCTACGGGCGGAAGAAGGAGCCGCGCGAGTTCCCGCGAATCTTCCTCCACGCCCACACGCTCTCGTTCCTGCACCCGGAAACGGAGGAGCGCCTGACCTTCGCCTCGCCGCTCCCGGCGGACCTCGAGGCGGTCATCGATCGGGAGCTGCGCCTGAGCTAGGCGAGCGGGCCTATGCCTTTGGCCGTCTCAGATACGCTCGAAAAGGCGGAGTTGGGGATCGCGATCGGCGAGATACCTCCTGACCTTGGCCCAGAAGGACCTCGCGGTTCTCTGGATAGCATCAGTTTCCGCCTTTCCGATCAGGTCCCCGGGATCGTAAACGCAGACATTCCTCTTGATCCTGAACTTCTGGATCTTCCTGATCAGGTCGGAGAATTCCGGGCCGAGGATTGCGCCGGCCGCTTCGAAGGTCGTCTTGTGCTGCTCTCCGTCGGCTGGACGGAATCCGGCGCCGAGCAGGACGACGCGTCCGATCTGTAAAAGTCCATCATAATAGAGCTTGAAGGCGGCCTCGTCGATCTTGCCCTGGACGACCTTGGCCGCTTCGAAATTGCGGCGGGCGGCGTCCAGGAGGTCGTTCATCGCCCCCATGTCGGGCTCCTGGCGTTTGAGCCTCCCCTCGCGCTCAAGCCTGGCCAGCGAGCTTTCTGAGGTCATGTTCCTTTCCCAGGAGCATCAAGGGCTTGGCGGCCGCATTTCTTACGAAGGTCTTTTTCTTGGCTTTCAAGGCAAACTCCGCTTCGGTCAGGATGTGATAGTTGATGTCCTTCTTGATAAGGTCTTCGACAGCCGAGACTGCGCGATAGACTTCGTCCTCGTCGGGAGTTCCGATAAGGAGGAGATCGATATCCGAAAGGGATCGCAGCCCGTCCTCGGCGTAAGACCCGAAAATGAAGGCGAACGTCAGGCCGTTCACTTTTAGCAGAGCCTGGCCGAGCTCATGTTCAATCCCTATGGTCTTCCGTACGATCGCCTCGATCTCCTTCAATAAAGGGAATCGCTTATTGAGCCGGTAAATGCTCAAGTTGCCCCGCTTCTGGAATGAAATGAGGTCCATCGTCCGGAGCCGGTTCAGCTCGCGTTGCGCGGTCCCCGGGGAGGTCTTCACTTGCCTGGCGATCTCGCTCAGAAAAAATTCCTTCTCGCTGTTATAGACGAGCAGAAGGATGATTTTTCGTCGTATGAGCGACTTTCCCAGCATATTCTGCATTTTCTTACTCACCTATGAGTATATGATTACTCAATATTGAAGAAATATCAAGAGAGGCGGTGATAGAAATCACTGGAGGTCCGTTTTATCGTGGCCCGAGGCGGGCCTTGGCGTCCTCGACCTCCGGGAGCCCGGGGTCGGCGTTCTTCCAGAGATCGAGGAACTTGGCGAGGCTTTCCCGAGCCCTGTCTCGATCCCCCTGATCCTGCCGGATCCGGCCGATGGCATAATGGCTCAGGGCGTAGAGGTCCGGGTGCTGTAACCGCCCCCCGTTCAAGGCGAGGAGCCTCAGATAGAAGTCCAGGGC
>DSDX01000067.1 GCA_011048485.1 Candidatus Aminicenantota bacterium
ATCGTAGAGAGCTGGGGCAGGATCTTGGCCCATTCCTTCTCGATCTCGGCCCGGTGGGCGGCGATCCTGTCCTTCGCGTCGAGATCGTCGGTCTCGGCCAGGGCGTCGATCTTGTCCTTCAGGGACACGATGCCCTTTTCGAGGGTGTAGAATTCCGACGATCTGGCCATTGTTCGCTCTCTCAGAGGATCGGGATACGGGCCTATTCTAGGGGCGGGGGACGGGCAAGTCAAGCCATGCTCCCCGCCTGCCCGCCGGCGGCCGCGGCAGGCCTTCGGGGATCGTCTCCGTTCGCTGCGGCAATTCTTCACGCCGCCACGGTCCGGAGCCCGCTCTTAGGTCTCCGTCCCGATGGCGGCTAAATTGCCGCTTTATGCTCACTCCGCGATTCCCCTCGGCCCCTTATCCCGGCCCCGCCTCGCGGCGCTGGCGGGCGACCTCGAAGAAGAAGACGGCCGCGGCGGCCGCCACGTTAAGAGAGCCGACCTGGCCCGCGAGGGGGATGGCCAGGACCTTGTCGCAGGTCTTGCGGACGAGCGGCCGGAGGCCGCGGCCCTCCGAGCCGAGCACAACGCCGACCGGGCCGGTGTAGTCGAACGCGTGCCAGGGCTCCTCGGCGGAACCCTCGGCGCCGACCAGCCAAAGGCCCTTGTCCTTGAGCTCCTCCATGGCCCTGACCAGGTTGGGAACCCGGGCGACGGGCAGGTGTTCAAGGGCCCCGGCCGAGACGGTATCGACCGTTTCGGTCAGTCCGGCCGAACGGCGCTCGGGCAGGATCAGGCCGTTCGCGCCGGCTCCCTCGGCGCTGCGGACGATGGCGCCAAGGTTCTGGGGATCCTCGATCCCGTCGAGGATGACGACGAAGGGATCCCTTGAACGGCCCAGGATATCCTCGACGGAGGCGTAGCCCTTGGGGGAGAGCTCGGCCATGACGCCCTGGTGGCCGGGCGCGACCTGGTCCAGGCGGCGGGAGGGGACGAAAACGACCGGCACGCGCCGCGCCCGGGCCTCGCGGACGACCTCCCCGATGCGGGCGTGACCTTTCTCCTCCTGGACGAAGACCTTGTTGACCCGCCGGGACGAGGACCGCAGGGCCTCGATCAGGGGATTGATGCGGTTGATCCTGTCCATGGCGAACTCCCGCCGGCATTATACATCAAGACGGCGAGCCCTCCGCGAGGACGGTCCCGCGAGGATCGGGACCCGTCCCGGGTACGTGTCCCCGATTGCGTCGATCAGGCGCATCGGGTAGAATGGCCCCCGTGGAACCGAACGAGGCCGGCCATGCCCGATAGCATCAAGACGAGCCGGATCGCGCTCGTCGTCGCCGCGGGGCTCGCGTTCGCGACCGCGGCGCTCCTTGTCTTCATCTTCGTTTCCGGCGCCGTGATCGTCGGTTGGGGAACCGAACGGGCCGATCTCCTCGGCAGCGCCCTCCTCGGCTTCGCGGGGATCGCTTTGGCCGCGGGCTTCGCCGCCTTCGGCGTGGTCGGCCTGGTCATCGCCGGCGGCATCGCCAGGGGCCTGCCCTGGTCCCGCTACGCGGGCGCGGCCCTGGCCGCCATCCTCTGTGTCGGGGTCCCGGTCGGCACGATCCTGGGGATCGTCGCACTCACGGGGCTCTTCGGGGCGGATGCCCGGGATTGGTTCGGGCCGGCCCGGCTGCCGCGCCGCGTGCCCCCCGTCCCTCCGACGGCCGTTTAGCCGGCCCCCGGATTTGCTTATCCTAGTATAATAGTAGGGATTCTGCCGGAGGAGCCCGATCATGGCGGTACGAAAGATCATCGAGATCGACAGGGACAAGTGCGACGGGTGCGGCCTATGCACCACCGCCTGCGCCGAGGGCGCCCTTGAGCTGGACGCCGAGAACAAGGCCGTCCTCGTCCGGGAGATCTACTGTGACGGCCTGGGGGCCTGCCTCGACGTCTGCCCGACGGGCGCTCTCAAGGTCGTCGAGAGGGAGAGCGGCGAGTATGACCCGAGCGCGGCCTACGATCATGTGTTGAGGACGCGGGGCGTCGAAGCGGCCCGGTGCGTTCACGGGGCGGACGGCGGGCCTGGACAGCCCTTGGCCGGACGGGTCGGCCGGGCCCATGGGGGACATGGCGGCTGCCCCGGCAGCCTGGCCCGTGACATCCCCCGCGCGCCCGGACCGGCCAACCCGGGACCGGATCCAGGCGTCGAATCCAGGCTCAGCCAGTGGCCCATCCAACTTCATCTCATTTCGCCCCTGGCCCCGTATTTCGAGGCGTCGGACCTCCTGATCGCGGCCGACTGCACGGCCTTCGCCCTGGGCGGCTTCCACGACGAGCTCCTGGCCGGCAAGAAGCTGGTCATCGCTTGCCCCAAACTCGACGACACGGGGGGATACGTCGACAAGCTAGCCGAGCTCATCAGGAGGAACCGCCTCAGCTCGCTGACCGTGGCCGTCATGACCGTCCCCTGCTGCACGGGTCTCGATCGGCTCGTCCGGCTGGCCGTCGAGAAGTCCGGCGTTCCCCTCGAGGTGAGAAAAGTCGTCGTCGGGATCGACGGGACGATCGTCCAGCGGGCCTGAGGCGCCCTCAAACCGAAAGCGCGATCAGCAACTGGGCCGGGAAATAGGTCCCGAGGACGAGAACCCGCGCGCCCCGGACC
>DSDX01000196.1 GCA_011048485.1 Candidatus Aminicenantota bacterium
GTACGACAAGTACCTCAAGTTCGAGAAGAAGTGAGGTTCGTTTCCCGCTCCCGGGGCGGGGCTTTGAGGAACGGCGATAGATGCCCCCGCGGGCGAAGGGAGTGATCGATGATCGACGGCGTCGTCATCGAGACGTTCCGGGGCGACTACGAGGGGCTCGAGCGGATGGCCCACGCCTCCTGGCGGGACGAGTACGGCGCGGCCTCGTTCCCCAATTTCTACCGGCCGGCCTTCCTCCGCTATCTCTTCGACCGCATCCCCGAGGAAAAGAAGGACCACCTCATGGCCGCCTACAAGGACGGCGAGATCGTCGCCTTCCTGGCCAATCTGCCCCAGAGGTTCCATTTCCAGGGCGGTCTCTACGCGGCGGTCTACAGCTGCCTCCTCGTCGTCCGCAAGGAGTTCCTGCGCCGGGGCCTGGCCCTCGAGATGATCCGGGCCGCCGTCGAGCTCAACAAAAAGCACGGCTACGACTTCTCGCTCCTGACCCTCGAGCGCGGGCACCGGTCGACGGCGATGATGGAAAAGCTGAAGGCCCAGGGCCACCGGATCGAGCGGGTCCGCAGATCCGGGGTCATGGCCCGCGTCCTCGACCTCGACCGCGTCGACGGGGCCGAAGGTCTGAAGGGCTACGAGAAGACGGCCATCAAGATCCTCGGCGCCCACCGGCCTCCCAAGGCCGCGCCCGGGGTGACGCTGAGAGACTACCATCCCTCCGACCTCGACGCCTGCCACGCTCTTCTCGAGCGCCACAAGGACACGGTCCGGCTGGCCTTGGCCTGGGACAGGCGGGACCTGGCCGTGGAGCTCGATCGCCCCGAGGTCGCCCGGACCCTCGTCTGGGAGCGGGACGGAGCCATCCGGGCCTTGGTCAATTTCATCCGGCACGACCAGCTGGGTGAACGCGTGGAGCGCTACGCCTGGATCAACCACGTGGCCTTCCCCGACCTCGCGCCCGGGGAGCGGGCCGCGTTCCTCCGCGCCTACCTGGCCCGCATCCGCGAGGACGGCTACGTCGCCACGGTCGATTTCGGCAAGCGCGGCTGGCCGGCCGGGCCCTTCTACCGGGCCCGCTTCATCCCCTACCCGAGGGCGGTCAATCTCGTCTCCTGGACGTTCAATCCCGACATCTCGCTCGCCGGCATCCCGGTCGTCTACGAGATCCAGGTGTGAGGGGCCGCGTCCGCTACGCGAAAAAGACGTCCTGCCCGTAAAGCTCGTTCTCCTTGAAAAAGAAGACAAAGCGCTCAGCCGGATCATCCGCGGGCCAGCCGCTCGCGAAGTGGCGGCGGTATTTCCTCAAGAGCATCCTCTGCATCTCGGGCGGAAAAATGAAGCTGAATCCTGAGGTCATGAAAACATGCTTGAAGGCCACGAGTCGAGTGAACATCACGAGGCCCCGCACGGCCGACCGGCTGAAGGCAATATCCATCAATCTGATGCCTTGTTTGTCGTTCAAGAGGTCGCTCAGTACGAGGATATCCTCCGAGGGGGAGATCGTCTCGATCCTGAAGAGCGACGTCGAGGCGGACGAAAGGCCTTCGAGGATCTCCTTTTCGACGCCCTCGGCGTCGTCATTCTTGGCTCTAAAGGCTTCAATGGGGCTGACCCCGTTCGACGTGAGTTCGTGGAGGGCGAAGTCCGCGACCACGTTGGGCTGCTCCTCGTCCTTGAACACGAAGATGCCCTCCCGGAGCAACCCAAGCCTGCGTCCGGCCTCGACGAAAAGATCATGGGGCAGCGCCGTATCCAAGATCCTGGAGTTGAGAGCCACGTAGGTGTCCCGGTAGGCCCGATAGTCCTTCGTCGAGATCATCATGCCCATGCGTCCCTCCGCACTTTCACACCGCAGAAGCCCCCGAGTCGGCTATTCGTCCGCGAAGGCGTCCTTGAGCAGCTGGCTCTGGCGGCTGAAGGCGACCCGCGGGCTTCTCGTCTCTTTCATGAGCGATATCTCCTGCGTCACCAGTCGGGCGATATACATCGTCTGGGCCGTGGCCTTGCGCGACTCCCGCTGAAAGAGCGGATGGTCCCTGTTGATGTAGACGACGTTCGCTTCCGAGAAGCATTCCGGCCCAGTCGGTCCGAAGAAGTCGAGGCAGATGGAGACGCTCTCCGTGCCCATTCGCATGCGCCGGACGATCGCGTTCGGCGTGACCCTCTTGACGAGCGGATGACGGCGCTTTTTCCTCTTCGGCTTGGCGGGAGGCGCCTTCGTCCCGGTCCCCTCGGCGCCGGCTCCCACGGCGACCCCCGCGTCATTCCGCTTCGGCTCCGGCGCTCGTGTCGCCGCGCTCCCGCCGCCGTCTCCCGGTTCTCCATAGGATACCGGGCCGAAGGGCGACAGGTCGGGATTGCGGGCCAGGGCCGAATGGATGCGCTGTAGAGCCTCGTTGACGGCGCGGCTGGACTTCCTCTGCTCGCTGCGGTCGGCCTCCTTGCCCAGGGCCTTGCCGATGACGCCGACGATCTTCTCCATGACCTTGAGGAATTCCTGGTACTCCCCGGAATCGATGATGAAGCCCGAACGGTCCGAGGTGACGGGAAGGAAATCGGCGTGGATCTCCCCCTTGACCCGGGCCACAGCCTTGCCCCAGGTCTCCATGCCGAAAAGGTCCTTCTTGACGGTGACCGAC
>DSDX01000169.1 GCA_011048485.1 Candidatus Aminicenantota bacterium
TCCCCCTCCAGATGTGGGGGACGCGGAACCTGCGCGCGGACCTGCCCGTCGGCCGGCCCTGCCTGATCGCCCAGCTGGAGATCGCCGAGGAGGACGGTTCCGTGACGACGGTGGCCACCGGGCCGGACTGGAAGGTCCGCGACGGCCCGGTCCTGCGGAACAACATCTATTTGGGCGAAGTTTACGATGCGCGTCGGGAGATCCCGGGCAGAGAACGGCCGGAGACCACCCGGCCTCGCTCGCGCCGGGGGTATCCCAGCCCGGGATCTCCCGACGCGCATCGTAAACTTCGCCCAAATAGATGTTGTTCTGCAGGACCGGGCCGCCGCGAACCTTCCAGTCCGGACCGGTGGCCACCGTCGTCACGGAACCGTCCTCCTCGGCGATCTCCAGCTGGGCGATCAGGCAGGGCCGGCCGACGGGCAGGTCCGCGCGCAGGTTCCGCGTCCCCCACATCTGGAGGGGGAGGGGATTCCACCAGCCGTTGCCCAGCATGACCCCGATGCCGTTGAGGCCTGACCGGACGAGCCCGGTCACGTCGTAAACGCTGTAGAAGACGCGTTCCTCGTAATTCGTCCAGCCCGGGTCCAGGACCTGGTCCCCGACGCGCTGGCCGTTGATCGAGGCTTCATAGTAGCCGAGTCCGGTGATATAGAGGCGGGCCCGGGCGATGCGCTCCGGCGCGACGAATTCCTTTCGGAACAGCGGTGCCGGGTCGTCCCGGTAGAAGTCCTCCTCATCGGCGGGGACGGGCCTTCCGTCGCTGATCCATCGTCCTTGCCATGGCCGATCCCCCAGCAGGGCCATTTCCCAAGATGCCGTCTCGCTCCAGGCCGACGGCCGGCCCTTTCCGTCCCAGACCCGGACCTTCCAATGACAGCACAGCCCGCTGCGGAGGGCCTGTCCGGCGTAGGCGATGGAAATGGTCTCGGGGGAGCCGATCTTTCCCGAGTCCCAGAGATCGGCCTGATCCGCGTCGAGCAGCCGGGGTGAGCGGGCGACGAGGATCCGGTAGGCGCCCTGGGTTTCGGCCCGGCCGTCCGAGGCGAGGGCCCAGCTCAATCGTGGCAGCGGGGAGTCGATGCCGAGCGGGTCCCGGCGGTATTCGCATCTCAGGTCCACCGGCGCGATCCGGCCCCCGCCGGGGTCACCGGCCTCGGAGGACCGTCGGGCGGCCGGGCCGCAGGCGGCCCCGCCCAGCGCCAGCACGGCCAAGACGAGAATGGCGCGGCGTTTCGGGCTTCTCGTCGTCATCTGAAATCGGCCCGGTCGTCGAGCAGATCTTTGATCGTCCGTCCGCACCGTTCCCGCAGTTCGGCCAGCACGCGGGCATGCCCGGGATCGCCGGCCAGGTTCCTTTTCTCATCCGGATCGTCGGCCAAGTCGAACAGCTCCACGTATTCCGGGTGAGCCGGATACTGGATATATTTCCATCGCTCCGTCCTGACGCACTCGCTCCGCGGAATGTCCGGATGGTCCCAGAGCTCTTCGCAGAAGATCTCGGTCCGCCAGGCCGGCGGCCGCCGCCCGAGGAGCGGTTTCAGACTGCGGCCTTGGGCCTGGCGAGGGACGGCGATCCCGGCCAGGTCCATGAGGGTCGATCCGAGGTCGATGCTCTGGACCATGTCCCGCTTGACCAGACCCCGGCTCGCGTGCGGCGCTCGCGGGTCGTAGACGACGAGAGGGACCCGGATCGACAGGTCATACATCAGCCATTTTCCGGCGTAGCCGCGCTCACCCAGAAAATATCCGTTGTCCGAGGTGAAGACGATGACCGTGTTCCCGTCCAGCCCGAGGCGGGCGAGCTCGCTTCGGATCCGTCCGAGGATCAGGTCGACCCCGCTGATCATCCGGTAGTAACCCTTGACCATCGACTGGTACTTTTCCGGGGTGTCGAACCGCCAGCCCCAGCGTGTCCGGCTCATCGTGTTCTTCAGAAAGGCCGGCTGGGCGTCGTAATACTTCGGCGCCGCCATTTCGGGGACGGGGATGATGACGTCCCGGTAGAGGTCGTCCACGGCCGGCGGCCAGAAATACTGCCGGGGATTGTCGTCGTCGGCGTGCGGCGCCCAAGGGCACCAGAGCAGGCAGAAGGGCCGTCCCGGCTCGGCGCCGCGGAGAAAATCGATGACCCAATCGCCCTCGACCTCGGTCATGTGGCGCTCGACCCCGTTGATCGTCTGAAAATAGGGAAAGCCGTCGGGACGGGAAAAATCGAACATCTCCTCCAGGGCGTCTTCGGCCACCGCGACGCCGAACTTTCCGACCAATCCCGTCCGATACCCTGCTTGGCGGAGGCGGACCGGGAAGCTGATGTCGGTGAAGGACCTGGCCAGGGGAGGCTTGGTGAAGGTGTAGGTGTGGGTCCGCTCGTACGTCCCGGTCAGGATGCTGGTCCGGCTGGCGGCGCAGATCGGGGTGGTCACGAAGGCCCGCTCGAACCGGATCCCCTCGCCGGCCAGCCGGTCGACATTGGGCGTTCGGATGATCGGATTGCCGGCGCAGCCGAGCGCGTCGAAGCGTTGATCGTCGGTCAGGATGAAGAGGAAGTTCGGACGGGCCGCCGGTCCCATGCCGGCGCGGCATCCCCGGCCGAAGGCCAGGGCGCCCAGACCGGCGGCGGAGACCCCGAGGA
>DSDX01000168.1 GCA_011048485.1 Candidatus Aminicenantota bacterium
AGGCCGGCTAAATCACCGCTGATGCTCACTCCGGCGACACCATCGGTCCCCTAACTCGGCCGCGCTCCGGTTCACACAAACGAGGCCATGGACGTTTTGACCTGTGAGAGGGGAATCTGGTATAAGCAGGCTAAACCCCCGCAAGAAGGAGGATTCCATGCGTTATGGAAGGTTCCTCGGAACCATCGCCCTCGTCCTGGTCCTAGCCCCCCCGCTTGTCCTCGCCGCCGGTCCCGGGCTGGCCCAGGCCCGGAAAAAGGCCCCGGCCGCCAAGCCCGAGCCGTTCGACTACGCCGCGGTCGTCAAGCAACTCAAGATCCGCAACATCGGCCCCGCCAGCATGGGCGGGCGGACGGTCGATTTCGCCGTCCCCGAGGACGATGTCTCCGTGATCTACGCCGCGGTCGGGCCGAGCGGGCTGTGGAAGTCCGAGGACGCCGGCCTCAACTGGGCGCCGTCGTTCCATACGGAGGCGACGGTCTCGGTCGGGGCCGTGGCCGTGTCGGCCAGCCATCCGGACATCGTGTGGGTGGGCACGGGCGAAGCCACGGCCCGCAATTCCGTGGCCCCCGGCGACGGCGTCTACAAGTCCGAGGACGCCGGCCGGACCTGGACGAACATGGGCCTGGCCGAGACGCGCTTCATCAGCCGCATCGTCATCGACCCGGCCGATCCCGATGTCGTCCATATCGCCGCCCAGGGCCATCTCTGGGGCCCGAACGAGGAGCGGGGCGTCTACCGGACGACCGACGGAGGCCGGACCTGGACGAGGGTCCTCTACGTCAACGACGAGACCGGGGCCTGCGATCTGGCTATCGATCCTTCGAACTCGAAGATCCTCTACGCCGGGATGTGGGAGCACCGCCGCTGGCCGTACTATTTCCGGAGCGGCGGGCCGGGGAGCGCCGTTTATCGGTCGACCGACGGCGGCGAGACCTGGGCGGCGACCTCGCGGGGCCTTCCGGCCGGCCCGTACGGCCGCATCGGGCTCGGCGTCGCCCGTTCGAGCCCCAACGTCGTCTACGCCCTGGTCGAGGCCAAGGAGGGCGGCCTTTTCCGCTCCGAGGACAAGGGCCTGACCTGGCGGCGCGCCTGCGATACGGCGACCTACGACCGGGTCAACTTCCGGCCGTTCTACTACAGCCGCCTGACCGTCGACCCGACCAACGACCTTGTCGTCTACGTCTACTCGGGCTCGTGCTTCGTCAGCCGCGACGCCGGGAAGACCTTCACCCAGATCTTCAGGGGGGCCCACCCCGACCACCACGCCGTCTGGGTCGATCCCGACGATCCGAAGCACGTCATCAGCGGCAACGACGGCGGCATCGACATCTCCTGGGACGGAGGCCTCCGGGCCCTCGGGGTCGCCGTGGCGCCCTGGGCCGAGGTCTATAACGTCGGCTTCGACATGCGCGATCCCTACTGGATCGACGTCGGGCTCCAGGACAACGGCAACTGGCTCGGCCCCTCCAACACGCGCGAGCGGGCCGGCATCTTCAACTCCCACTGGATCCCGACCGGCGGCGGAGACGGCTACTACGCCCAGTTCGATCCGGTCGAGTGGTGGATCATGTTCCGCAATCTCCAGATGGGCGGCATCGAGCGTCACAACCTCAAGACCGGGGAGTCGGTGCGGGTCCGCCCGGAGGCCCCCCTGAGCGAGCCGCCGTACCGGTTCAATTGGAATTCGCCCATCTACCTCTCCCGCCACGACCGCAACGTCCTCTATTTCGGCGGCAACTTCCTGTTCAAGTCGACCGATCGCGGCTCGTCATGGGTCAAGGTTAGCCCGGACCTCACGACCAACGACCCGGCCAAGCTCAAGGACTCCGGCGGCATCACCATCGACAACACCGGGGCCGAGAACCACTGCACCATCCTGACCATCACGGAATCGCCGCTCAAGGCGGGCGTTCTCTGGGTGGGCACGGACGACGGCCAGGTCCAGTTGACGCGCGACGGCGGGGCGACCTGGGAGAACGTGACGGCCAACATCAAGGGGTTCGGGCCGGGCGACAACTGGGTGACGCGGATGGAAGCTTCCCACTTCGTCGAGGGGGGCATCTACCTGACCGTGTCGCGCCATCAGGTCGACGATTACGCCCCCTACATCTTCAAGAGCGAGGATTTCGGCAAGACCTGGACGTCGCTCCGCGGGGATTTGCCGGACTACGGCTACTTGCACACCGTCCGGGAGAGCCCGTCGAACCGGAACCTCCTCTTCGTCGGCAGCGAGTTCGGCCTGTTCATCAGCGCGGACGGCGGCCGGAGATGGATCCCGTACAAGGGCGATTTCCCGACCGTGGCCGTCCGCGACATCCAGATCCACCCCCGCGAGCACGACCTCATCATCGGAACGCACGGCCGGGGGGTCTGGATCATCGACGACATCCGGCCGCTCGAGGGTCTCACGGCCGAGGCCGTTAAGGCGGAGGCCATCCTGTTCGACGTCAAGGACGCCCCGCTCTTTTCCTACCGGACGACGGTCGACAACTACAGCGACACCGGCTACGCGGGCGCGAATTCGCCGTTCGGGGCGGCCATCAGCTACTACCTCAATCCCTCGGCGCTCAAGAGCGGGCCGATCAAGCTCTCAATCCAGGACCCGGACGGTCATGAGATCGCCACCCCCTTC
>DSDX01000167.1 GCA_011048485.1 Candidatus Aminicenantota bacterium
CGTCATGGCCACGGCCGGGACGACCTCTTCGGGGGCCGTCGACCCCCTACGGGCCGTCGGGGAGATCTGCCGCGAGCACGGCGTTTGGTTCCACGTCGACGCGGCCTGGGCGGGCACGGCGGCCCTCCTGCCCGAAACGCGCTGGGTCCTGGACGGGGCCGAGCTGGCCGATTCCGTCGTCTTCAACCCCCACAAGTGGATGATGACGAATTTCGATTGCTCGGCCTATTTCGTCAGGGACCCCGGGACGCTCATTCGGACCTTCGAGATCCACCCCGAGTACCTCAAGACGGGCGTCGACGCCAAGGTCAAGAACTACCGCGACTGGGGCATCCAGCTTGGCCGCCGTTTCCGGGCCCTCAAGCTCTGGTTCGTCGTCCGGAGCTACGGCGTCGAGGGCTTGCAGGCCTTGGTCCGCGAGCACATCCGTCTGGCGGGCCTGGTCAAGGGTTGGGTCGAGGCCGACGGCCGGTTCGAGCTCCTGGCCCCGGTCGACCTGGCCCTCGTCTGCTTCCGTCTCAACGACGGCCGCGACGAGGCCGGCCTCGACCAGCTCAACCGCCGGTTCCTCGAGCGCATCAATGCTTCCGGGACGGTCTTCCTGACCCACACGACGCTGCGGGGCCGCTACACGATCAGGCTCGTCGTCGGCCAGCGGACGACCGAGGAGCGGCACGTCCGGAGCGCCTGGGACGTCATCTCGGCCGCCGCCGCCGAGGTCCTGAAGGACTGAGCCGGTCCCTCATTCGGGCCCGAGGGCGTAGCGCAGCTCCCCGCCGGGATCGGCGAAGCGGAGAAAGAAACCCCACCCGCCGGCGCCCTGAAGGACCTTGACCAGGACCTTGTTCCAACCCTTGGCGAGGCGGACGTCGACCCGGTCCAGATCGGGCGCCGCGGCCCGGTAGACGGGATTCGTGTGGACGAGCTCGTTGTTGATCCAGACCCGGACCCCGTCGTCGCTGCCGAGGAGCAAGGTCACGGTCCTCTCGTCGGGGCTGTGGACATAGGACCGGGCGTAGACGACGGCCTGCTCGTTGGGGCGGATGAGGTCGTCGAGCCGGACATAGCCCGAATCCGGGGCTTGGAACGTCCGCCAACCGACCCTGGCGCCGTTCTTGCCCTGATAGCTGCGGGCCGGGGCCGTCTCCGTCTCGGGAGGGTAAGCCGTCAGCAGGTCGTCCATGTCCCGCGCCTCGAAGGGGCCGACGAGGTCCCAGGCGCGGACGAACCGGCGGGCGGCCGGAGCGAGCCCGAAGCCGACGAAAAAGAGGTCCTGTCCGGCGCTCCCGGGGTCCTTCCCTTCCGCTTCGAAGACCAGGCCGTTCGGGCCGGCCTCGAGGAGGAGGTCCTCGATATCGACCGCGGCCATGGCGGTCTCCGGCGCGTAGCCCTCGATCCGGCCCAGGACCTTCGGACCGGCGGACCCGCTTTCAGCACCCCCGGGCTCCCCCAGGATCCGGTAGTTTCCCGCGGCCGGCGTCCTGAGGACATAGAGCCGGACGTCGTAGAGGTCCCGGACCTCGACGGGGAAGCCGAACTCGGCCCTTGTCCCCGCGGCGGCCCCGTCGGTCCGGAGCACGGGGAGCCGGGCGCCGGTCCGGTCGTAGTAGGACGTGGGGGCCGCCATCAGCCGGGGCGCCTCCATGCGGAGGCCGGCCGCGCGGTCGATGAAGAGGCCGGCTTGGCCGGGGCTCTCCGCCTTCCACGCGGGCGTCACGATAGCCCCCGCGGGCTCGAAGGCGAAGGGCAGGCGGTCCGCGACCGAAGGGAGGGGCCGGAAGGCCCGATGCGGCTCGACCTGGTACCAGTAGGCGACCGACGACAGGAGATCGCTCCTGTCGTTCCCGTGGCCGTGCTCGATCGTGACCCGGATCGACCTCTTGAAGGGCACCGGGTCGGGGATGTGGAACCGGTAGACCGTGGCCTTGGACCCGGTCAGGAAGTCCTCCTCCTGGAGCGGACAGCCGTAGAACAGGCTTCGGCTCTCTCGCATGCCCCAGGCGTCGGAGAAGTAATCTTCCGAGCCGGTGCCGTGAAGCGAGGGCCTGGTCTCCCCGTCCACCCGGATCCTGTCGTCGCCCTCGCCCCACCAGCCCATGGCCCGTTGGAGGACGCTCAGATTGCAGCCGACATAGTGGCCGGCTCCCTCGGCCTCGAGGATCCCGTAATCGCGGCCTTCGCGGGGCGGGAACTCCTGCCTGTACTGGGCGTGGAAATAGGGCGTGCCGGCGGGGAGATCGGGCAGCTCGCGGTAATCGATATAGTAATAGAACGCGTCGACGGCCCGCGTTCCCTCGTTCTTGACCGTGATCCGGCAAGAGCGGCGGAAGGGCATGGACCAATAGCAGTTCCGGGCCCGGCCCTCCGACGAGCAGGTGATCGGCAGCGAGGCGAGATCCCTGTTCAGGCCGTGGCCGACGCCGAAGAAATCACCGATCGGCGCCTCGACCGAGGGGGCCTTCTCGTTGTCCCAGTAGATCCGAAGGACGATCTTGCGGCCGTAGAACGGCTCGGCGGCGATCGTCGTCCAGATGTGGTGGATGGCCGCGGGTCCGTCGATCTCGGCCAGGACCGCGGTCCGCCCGGGCTCGATGGCGATCGAATCCCTGTTCCCGCCGCGTCTCGTCCTACGAC
>DSDX01000166.1 GCA_011048485.1 Candidatus Aminicenantota bacterium
GCTGGAGAAGAAGATCGCCCAGATCGTTACCTCCGATATCTCAGGCGGCTATGTCGCGGACGACGACCCGCGCCTGCTCTGCTAGCTCGATCTGGCCGGGGAGCGCGGCGTGGGGATGTTCGTCCTCTACGGCGGAACCCCGCGCGACGTCGCCCGCCTGCTCAATCGTCTCCAGCGCGAGGCCGCCGTCCCGCTCCTCATCTCGGCCGATTTCGAGGGCGGTCCGGGCCAGCAAGTCGCGGGCGCGAGCGAGTACCCGGCCAACATGGCCTTCGCCGCCGCCGGCGACGAGGACCTGATGTCCAGGGCCGCCGCGGCCGGTGCCGTCGAGGGCCGGGCCATGGGCATTCACCTGACCTACACGCCGGTCTGCGACATCGCCTGGGACCCCGACAATCCGGCCGAGAGCGTCCGCTCCTTCGGCGGCGATCTCGACCTGCTCGGGCGCATGGTCCGGGCCTACGTCCGCGGCTACCATGACAACGGCATGCTGACCTCGGCCAAGCACTTCCCCGGACGGGGCGATGTCCGGACGATGCCCCACAACCCCGGCTGGACCTGGATCGACAAGCCGGCCGCGGAGGTCGAGAGTCAGGAATTCGCCGCCTTCAAGCACGGCATCGAAGCCGGCGTCGATTTCGTCATGACCGAGCACATCGCCGTGCCTTCGGTCACGGATGGATCGGAGCTGCCGGCGAGCGTCGAGCCGAAGCTGGTCACGGGCTGGCTCAAGGGCCGGATGGGGTTCGAGGGCGTGGTCACGACGGACGATCTCTGGTATGACCACGTCGTGGCCCGCTTCGGGGCCGAGGAGGTGGCGGTCAGGGCCTTCGAAGCCGGGCACGACGTCATCCTCAAGCCCCAGGACCCGGTCGCCGCCATCGCGGCGCTGGCCGGGGCGGTCCGGTCGGGGCGCGTCGCTGAGGCGCGAGTCGATGAGGCCGCGCGCAGGGTCCTGACGCTCAAGGCCCGGCTCGGCCTCCACGAGGAGAGATTCGTCGACGAGGCGCGGGTGGGCGCGTTCGTCGGGACGGCGGATCACCGGGCCATCGTCCGGGAGGTCGCCGCGAAGTCGCTGACCATGCTCGTGAACGAGGGGATCATGCTGCTCGCCCCGGGCCCAGCCGAGGCCGCGCCGAAGATCGTCAACATCAGCGTCCAGAAGGTCGAAGGCGATCCGATGCCGGCGGCGCTGGCGGCCAAGCTGGCTGCGGCCTTCCCGGGCACGCGGAGCTTCGCTCTTGGGCCGGGCGTCGACGCGGACGGCCACCGGGCGGCCTGGCGGGCCCTGGGAGAGGCCGATGTCGTCGTGCTGTCGCTCTTCGTGGCCCGGGACAGGCTGGGCGATGCCGCGCCGTTCAGGCCGGGCGACCTGGGTTTCCTCGAGCGCGTCATCGCCGCCAAGCCCGGGGCCGTCGTGGCCATGTCCTATGGGAACCCGCATCTCATCCGCAAGCTCCCGGGGGTCGCGGCCTTCCTTGTCGGCTACGGCGAGCGCGGCTGGTTCGGGAACCAGGCGGTCTATTTCGACGTGTTCATCGAGGCGCTCAAGGGCGGGCTCCGGCCATCGGGCCGGCTGCCTGTCCACATCAGCGACGCTTTTCCGATCGGCTCCGGCCTATAGATGGGTTCTACGGAGGGGGTCAAACCTACCTTTTGCAGCAAAAGGTAGGTTTGACCCCCTCATGGAATTGGTATTGTGCCCCCGATTTTGATAATCTAGTGCGCCGGCCATCCAGCCATGGAGAGGAGCGAAAATCCATGAACAAAAGCCGTCGAGGTGCGCCTCGCTTTCTTCTCACCGCCGCCGTCGCGACGATATGCGCCGCTGCCATCCTGGCCTTCGCCGTTCAGACCGATACCGTCGGCCCACGGACCCAGACCGGACCGAGCGCCGGAACGACGGCCCCCCCGTCGATCCCTTATGCCCAAA
This sequence comes from Candidatus Aminicenantota bacterium, assembly GCA_011048485.1. GTDB lineage: Bacteria > Acidobacteriota > Aminicenantia > Aminicenantales > Saccharicenantaceae > RBG-16-66-30. Next base: position 1,934 of record DSDX01000166.1, read on the forward strand.
CCGAGTTGGCCCGGGCCGCCAATCCCTACGCGCCCGACACCGTCGAGCCGGGCTCGGTCGAGGCCATCGCCAAGTTCACGACCGAGCCGCGCTTCGGCAACCCCTGGGTCGCCTACGTGCCCGACTCGCCCACGGTGCCGTCGCCGGCCGAGCACCTCGGCCATGTCGTCGGGGCCGCCGGCGAGCTGTCTTCGACCGCCCGGATCTACGGCTATTTCCGCAAGCTCGCCGAGGCCTCGCCGCGCGTCCGCGTCGAGACCATTGGCCGCAGCGAGGAAGGCCGCGACATCATTCTGGCCGCCATCGCCGACGAGGCCGGGATCCGCGACCTCGACAAGATCAAGGCCGCGACCGCCGCCCTGGCCGACCCGCGCAAAACGCCGCCCGAGGCCGCCGAGACGGTCATCGCCTCGGCTCGGCCCGTCTACTATTTCAACGCCGCGCTCCACGCGACCGAGATCGGCTCGGCCGAGATGATCATGGAGCTCGCCTACCGGCTGGCCGTCTCCGACCAGCCGATGATCAAACGCATCCGCGAGAACGTGCTCGTCATCATCAACCCCGTCTCCGAACCGGACGGCCGCGACAAGGAGGTCGACTGGTTCTATCGCTACCTCAAGGGCAAGACCGACTACGAAAGCCTGCCGCCCGACTCACCGCCCTATTGGGGCCACTACGTCTTCCACGACAACAACCGCGAC
>DSDX01000281.1 GCA_011048485.1 Candidatus Aminicenantota bacterium
GTGGCGTGCCTGAGAGGATTCGAACCTCCGACCTTTGGATCCGGAGTCCAACGCTCTATCCAGCTGAGCTACAGGCACGCGGAAGCCTGAGAAATATAGCCGAAATTCCTCGAAAAGGCAAGGAACGGGGGCGGGTCGAGAGGCCTCTAAGATTCGGAACAGTGACTCGTGAGCCCGGCAGGCCATGAATCGGGGCTATCCAAGCAAGCCTAAGCCGCCCACAGGGCCCCAGCCGTCGTCTCGAGCCGCCTTGAAGACGGCCGATTCCTCGCAAGCACGCTGCGCACGATATCGAGACCGGCCTGGCTATTTGTTCTCGCGGCCGGCGCTGACCAGCTTGGCCCACTCGTCGCGCAGGGTCACGGTCCGGTTGAAGACGGGGGCGCCGGGCTTCGAGTCGCGGCGGTCGGCCACGAAGTAGCCCAGGCGCTCGAACTGCCAGCGGCTTTCGGGTCCGGCACCGGCCAGGGCCGGCTCGAGCTTGGCGTCCGAGATGGTTTCGAGGGACCTGGGGTTGAGCGTGTCCTTCCAGTCGCCGCCCTCCGGGACACTGGAGGGGTCGCGGACCGTGAAAAGCGTGTCGTAAAGCCGGACCTCGGCCCCGACGGCGTGGCGGGCCGAGACCCAGTGGAGCGTGGCCTTGACCTTGCGGCCGTCGGGCGGGTTATCCCCTCCCCGGGTCGCGGGGTCGTAGGTGCAGCGGAGCTCGACGACCTGGCCGGCCGCGTCCTTGACGACCTCTTCGCACTTGATGAAGTAGGCGTAGCGGAGACGGACTTCCCGGCCGGGCGCGAGCCGGTAGAACTTCGACGGCGGCTCTTCCATGAAATCGTCCCGCTCGATCCAGAGCTCGCGCGCGAACGGGACCTGGCGCGTGCCCGCCGCCGGGTCCTCGGGGTTGTTGACGCAGTCGAACTCCTCGGCCTTGTCCTCGGGGTAGTTGGTGATGACGACCTTGAGGGGCTGCAGCACGGCCATGGCCCGCGGCGCCGTCCGGTTGAGGTGCTCGCGGACGCACATCTCGAGCAGCGGCAGATCGACGATGCTGTTGTCCTTGGCCACGCCGATCGTTTCGCAGAACCTGGCGATGGCCTCGGGGGTAAAGCCGCGGCGCCGGAAGCCCGAGATCGTCGGCATGCGCGGATCGTCCCAGCCGCTGACGAGGCCGGCCTGGACAAGCTCGAGCAGGCGCCGCTTGCTTAGGACCGTGTGGCTCAGGTTGAGCCGGGCGAACTCGATCTGCTGGGGATGATGGACGCCGAGTTGGTCGAGGAACCAGTCGTAGAGCGGGCGGTGGACCTCGAACTCGAGGGTGCAGATCGAATGGGTGACGCCCTCGATGGAGTCGCTCTGGCCGTGGGCCCAGTCGTAGGTCGGGTACATGCACCAGACGTCGCCCCGGCGGTAATGGTGCTCGCGGCGGATGCGGTACATGAGCGGGTCGCGCAGGAGCATGTTAGGCGAGGCCATGTCGATCTTGGCCCGCAGGGTCTTGGAGCCGTCGGGGAATTCGCCGGCCCTCATCCGGGCGAAGAGGTCGAGGTTCTCTCTGCGACGGAGCGGTCGCGGTAGGGCGAGGGGGTGCCGGGCTTGGTGACGGTTCCTCGGTATTCGCGGACCTGTTCGACGTTCAGGTCGCAGACGTAGGCGACGCCTTTATTAATAAGGGCGACCGCCCACTCGTAGAGCTGTTCGTAGTAGTCGGAGGCATAGTACTCGCGGTCCTCCCAATCGAAGCCGAGCCAGCGGACGTCCTCCTTGATGGCGTCGACGTAGGAGATGTCCTCGGTCTCGGGGTTGGTGTCGTCCATGCGCAGGTTGCAGAGGCCGCGGTAGTCGCGGGCCAGGCCGAAGTTGAGGTGGAGCGACTTGGCGTGGCCGATGTGGAGGTAGCCGTTGGGCTCGGGCGGGAAGCGGGTGTGGACGCGGGTGAAGCGGCCCGTGCGCAGGTGCTCGTCGATGATGTCGCGGACGAAGTTACCGGCCATGGGCGGCCCTCCTCATGCGGGCGACGACGCGCTCGCGGCCGAGGACCTCCATCATCTCGAACAGGCCGGCGCCCTTGGTCTTGCCGCTTATGGCCATGCGGGCCGGGTGGACGATCGGGCCGATCTTGATGCCGCGCTCCTCGGCGAAGGCGCGGAAGACGGCCTCGATGGCGGCGTGCGCGAAGTCCGTCAGCCCGGCCAGGCGGTCGGCCAGGAGGGAGAGGTACTCGCGGCTCTCCGGGCTTTCGAGGTGCTTGCGGCCGTCCTCGTCGTAGGCGACGTCGTCGCGGAAGAAACAATCGGTCAGGGGCGGGAACTCGGAGAGAGTTTTGATGCGGACCCTATAAAGGGCGAGGATCCGGGCCAGGTAATCGTCGGGGATGGAGGCGGACGGGATGCCGGCCGCCTCGAGGTGTTGCTTGAGGAGCGGGACGAGGCGCTCGTCCGGGGCCTTCACGATGTACTCGGCGTTGAGCCAGCGCAGTTTCTGGATGTCGAACTTGGCCTGGACGTCGTTCATCTCCGAGATCTCGAACAGCTTGACGGCCTCGCCGGGAGGCATGACCTCGCGGCCGTCCCGTGGCATCCAGCCGAGCAGGATGAGGTAGTTGGCCAGGGCCTCGGGCAGGAAGCCCTCGCGCCTGTA
>DSDX01000015.1 GCA_011048485.1 Candidatus Aminicenantota bacterium
GCCCAGTAGGCCAGCCGGCCCATGAGCTCCGGGAAGATGTGCCAAAAGGGCCGGGCCTCCTGGACCGTCCGCTGGGCCTTGCGGAACTTGGCCGTCGAGACGGTCTTCATGGCTTGCGTGATCTGCTGGCTGTTGCGGACGCTCTGGATCCGCCGGCGCAGGTCGATGAGGGTCGGCATGCTACTTCAGGCCCTCCTTGAAGACCTCGTTGAAGGCCTTGAGGGCGGCCCCGATCTCGCCTTCGAGGGCCGTGTCGATGTGCTTCTTCTCGCGGATCCTGGTCAGGATGTCGGCGTGGTCCCTCTCGAAATGGTCGTAGAGCTTCTTCTCGTAGTCGCCGACCTGGTCCACCGGGATGCCGTCGAGATAACCGCGGTTGCCGGCAAAGACGATGAGGACCTGCTTCTCGACCGGCAGGGGCGAGTGCTGGCCCTGCTTGAGGATCTCGGTCAGCCGCTCGCCCCGGTCGAGCTGGGCCTGGCTGGTCTTGTCGAGCTCGGTCCCGAACTGGGCGAAGGTGACCAGCTCCCGGTACTGGGCCAGGTCGAGCTTGAGCTTGCCGGCCACCTGCTTCATGGCCTTGATCTGGGCGTGACCGCCGACGCGCGACACCGAGATGCCGACGTTGATGGCCGGCCGAACGCCGGCGTTGAAGAGCTCCGGCTGAAGGTAGATCTGGCCGTCGGTGATGGAGATGACGTTGGTCGGGATGTAGCCCGAGACGTCGCCCGCCTGGGTCTCGATGATGGGCAGGGCCGTGAGCGAGCCCCCCCCGAGGTCGTCGCTGAGCTTGGCCGCGCGCTCGAGCAGGCGCGAATGGAGGTAGAAGACGTCGCCGGGGTAGGCCTCGCGGCCCGGGGGGCGGCGCAGCAGGAGCGAGATCTCGCGGTAGGCCGCGGCGTGCTTGGACAGGTCGTCGTAGATGACCAGGGCGTGGCGCTTGTTGTCGCGGAAGTACTCGCCGATGGCGCAGCCGCTGTAGGGGGCCAGGTACTGGAGCGGCGACGGATCGCTGGCCGAGGCCGCCACGACGACCGTGTAGTCCATGGCCCCGAAGTCCTCGAGCGTCTTGACGATCTGGGCGATGGTCGAGTTCTTCTGGCCGATGGCAACGTAGATGCAGACGACGTCGGAGCCCTTGAGGTTGAGGATGGTGTCGACGACGATGACCGTCTTGCCGGTCTGCCGGTCGCCGATGATGAGCTCGCGTTGGCCGCGGCCGATCGGGATCATCGTGTCGATGGCCTTGATGCCGGTCTGGAGCGGCTCCCGTACGGGCTGGCGGTCGACGACGCCGGGCGCCAGGCGCTCGACGAACTGGTAGATGTCGGTGGCCACCGGCCCCTTGCCGTCCAGGGGCTTCCCGAGCGGGTCGACGACCCGGCCGACCATGGCCGGCCCGGCCGGGACCTGCATGATCCGCCTCGTCCTCTTGACGACGTCGCCCTCGCGGACAAGGTGGCTCTCGCCGAGGAGGACCACGCCGACGTTCTCCTCCTCGAGGTTCAGGGCCAGGCCGAAGACGTCGTTGGGGAATTCCACGAGCTCGTTGGACATGACCCGGTCGAGCCCGTAGACCCGGGCGATGCCGTCGCCAACCGAGGTGACGGTCCCGACCTCGCGGACGTCGACCTCCTCCGTGAAGCCTTCGATCTGCTGCTGGATGATCTTGGTGATCTCGTCGGCTTTGATGCTCATGGGAACCTCTATTCCTGTCCGAGTCGCTCTTGGAGAGCGTTGAGGCGGCCCTCGACGGACGCGTCGTAGACGATGTGGCCCTTGCGCAGGGCCAGGCCGCCAACCAGCCCGGGATCGTCTTCGAGGACGAGGCGGACGGGCCTGCCCTCCGAGGCCTCGAGGCTCTTGGCCAGGCGCCCCTGCTGGGCTTCGGACAGCGGGACGGCCGAGGCGACCTCGTAGGTCACGATCCCCTGCCGCTCGCTCCAGGCTTGCGGGAGCGCCTCGACGATGGCCGGCAGGTACTCCATCCGCTTGTGGTGCTGGAGGAGCTTGAGGAAGCGGGACGCCTTCGGGCCCGTACCCGACCGTTTGAGGACCTCGTCGAGAATGGCCTCCCGCCGCCGGGCGTTGAGGAAGGGGCTGACCAGGGCCCGCCCGAGGTCCGGGTGGGATTCGAAGACGCCGAGGAACATCCGAACTTCCGACCCGACGGCCTCGTATTCCCGGTCGTCCGCGAGGGCCCGGGCCAGGCCGTCGGCGTACTTCCTAACGAGCGCCAGATTCTTCATGCAGCTTGGACAGCCTGTCGATGGATCGGTCGATGAGTCGGGCGTGGGTTTCCGGCGTGAGGCGACGGCGGATCCTCTCGCGAGCCAAGTCGGTGGCCCGGCCCGCGGCGTAGGCCTTGAGCTCGCCGACGGTGCGCCGGAGATGGGCTTCGAGCTCCTGGCGGGTGAACGCCTTGAGGCGCTCGGCCTCCTCGGCCGCCGCCCGGGCGATGCGTTCGGTCTCGCGCCGGCCGGCCGCCTCGGCGTCGGCCTTGACCTTGCGGACCTCGTCCTCGAGGCCGGCCAGCTTGGCCTTCGCCTCCTTGGCTTTGGCCTCGGCCCCGGTCCGGTCCGCCTCGGCCGAGCGGATGCTCTCGCCGACGTCGTCCGTCCTCTTGGCC
>DSDX01000014.1 GCA_011048485.1 Candidatus Aminicenantota bacterium
CGTGCCCATGACCAGTCCTTCGAGGGGCGTGAAGCCCATCGTCGTGTCCACCGACCTCCCCTTGGCCACGGCCGTCAGGCTGGCCCCGTTGCCGAGGTGGCAGGTGACGAGGTGGAGCTTCTCCACGGGCCGGCCGAGGATCTCGGCGGCCTTGTGGGCCACGAAGTTGTGGGACGTTCCGTGGAACCCGTAGCGGCGGATGCTCAGCTTGCGGTAGAGGGCGTAGGGCAGCCCGTAGACGTAGGCTTTGGCGGGGATCGTCTGGTGGAAGGCCGTGTCGAAGACGCCGACCTGGGGAGCGCCGGGCAGGAGCGATTCGCAGGCCTCGATGCCCTTGAGGTTGTGGGGGTTGTGGAGGGGGGCGAACTGGATGCACTTGCGGATCGTGGTCTTGACCTTGTCCGTGATCAGGACCGATTCCGAGAAGTCCTCGCCGCCGTGGACGACGCGGTGCCCGATGCCGCCGATCTCGCTCTTCTCGCTGATGACGCCGTGCTGGGGGCTGAGGAGGAGGTTCAGGACCATCTCGATGGCCACGCTGTGATTGGGGACCTCGCGGATCTCCCTGATCCGGGTCCGGCCCTCCGGCTGGTAGGTGACGATGGCGTCGCTCGAGCCGATCTTCTCGACGATGCCCTTGGCCAGGAGGCCCTCGTCCTCCATGCGCATGAACTGGAACTTGACCGAAGAACTGCCGCTGTTGAGAACGAGGACTTTCATGGCCGTATTCATCTCCTCAGGTCGCGGACGGTCCTGCCCTCGCGGTCGAGAAGGCGGATGTGGAGCGGAGCCTGCCCCGGCCAGGCATGCGTGGCGCAGCCGAAACACGGGTCGTAGGCCCGGAAGGCCATCTCGACCATGTTCAGGAGGCCGTCGTTGACTTGGCCGCCCTTGATGAGGGCCGTGGCGGCCTTCTTCACGGACAGGTTGATGGCGCCGTTGTTGTTGGTCGTCCCGACGATCAGGTTGGCCTCTTGGACGATGCCGTTCTTGTCGGTCTTGTAGTGATGGAACAGCGTCCCCCTGGGGGCCTCGACGACCGCCATGCCCTCATCAGGCGTTCGGGTCGGGACGATCCGGTAATCCGCGCCCATGATGTCGGGATCGCTGGCCAGCTCCACCCAGCGCTCGGCGGCGTAGAGGAGCTCGATCAGCCGGGCCCAGTGGGTCGCCAGGGTCTGGTGGACCGGCTTCCCGCCCAGGGTCTTGTACATCCGGTCGTGTTCTTCGTTGGCCAGGGGCGTCGCCATGCCTTCGGAGACGTTGAGCCGGGAGAGAGGGGTGGCCTTATAGATGCCGCTCTCGGGGCCGTCAACGAGGCCCTTCCAGCCGATCTTGCGCAGATAGGGGAACTTGAGGTAGGTCCAGGGCTCGACATGCTCGGCGAGGTGCTCGAGGTAGTCGGCGGCCTTGAACTTGATCACCTCGCCCCCGTCCGGCCCGGTGACCCGGACCGCCCCGTCGTAGAAATTGACCTGGTTACGCTCGTCGACGAGGCCCATGTTGTAGGTCCGGTGGGTGAAGCCGTCGCTCAGGATGAGGTCGACATAGGCCTTGTTGCCGAGGACGATTTGGTTGAACAGGTCGATGGAGAACTTGCCGAACTCGACCGCGGCCTTGCCGGCCTCGAGGACCTTGTCCCGCTCGTCGCGGTTCATACCCTTGCTCATGCCGCCGGGCACGGCCCCGATGGGATGGACCGACTTGCCGCCCATCATCTTGATGAGCTCGTGACAGGCGCCGCGGGTCTCGATGACCTTGCGCCCGATCTCGACGCCGACCTTGTGGATGACGCCGAGGATGTTGCGCTGGGCCGCCGGGGCGTCGGGCCCCACGACGAAGTCGGGCCCGCCCAGGGCGTAGAAATGGGTGGCGTGGTCGGTCACGTAGAAGATGGCGTAGAGGAGCTCGCGCAACATCTTGGCCGTGCGGGGCAGGTCGACGTGATAGACCGCGTCGCAGGTCTTGGCCGAGGCCATCAAGTGGGCCTCCGGGCAGACGCCGCAGATCCGGGTCGTGATGCGGGGCATCTCCTCGACGGGCCGGCCGACGCAGAACTTCTCGAAGCCCCGGAGCTCGGGGATCTGGACGTAGGCGTCGGCGACGTTGCCGTCGTCGTCGAGGAAAATGGAGATCTTCCCGTGCCCCTCGAGCCGGGTGATGGGATCGATGGTGATGGTCTTCATTTGACGCGCCTCCCGATAAGCGATCCGGCCAGGCCGAACCGGTAGAACGTGCCGACCGGATCGACGATGCCCTCGACGATCTTCTGGATCTCCTCGGGGTCATCGCTGTCGATGACGGAGCCGATGGCGCCGGCCAGCTTGGCCCCGATGTCCTGGATGCCCTCGGCCGGGCCGTAACAGCCGCGGCAGCCGAGGTTGACTTGAGGGCAAAGGGCCCCGCAGCCGGCCCGGACGGCCGGCCCGTTGCAGACGATCCCCTGCTCGAGGAGGCACTTGTCGGGATCGATGTCCCGCGGGTCGACCAGATGGGCCCGGCGGAAGGCCTTGATCTTCTTCTCTTCCTTGGTCCGCTTGCATTCGTCGCAAACCGTCTTGGGATTAACGCCCACGATGGACCCCCGCGGCGGGAGATTGCCGGTCAGGACCGCCTCGGCCACGGCCC
>DSDX01000040.1 GCA_011048485.1 Candidatus Aminicenantota bacterium
CTTTGGGGATATAGGCCACGTGGGCCACTCCCGCGAAGGGGAGGAGATGGTGTTCGCACATGGAGTAGAGGGGGATCCCCTTGATGAGGACCATCTCGTCGTGCTTTTCGTCCTGAATGACCCGGAGGTTCCGCGTCGCCTCGCGCTCCGAGCCGCCCAGGATCTCGGTCAGCATCCGGGCCACGCGCCGCGGCGTTTCGCGAATGCCGGGCCGGCGGGGGTCCTCGCCGATGCCCTCCAGCACCAGGGTCACGCCCTTTTCGATCTTCTTCGTGTCCATGATGGTCCTTTCCGGGCCCCGGAGCCTCTAGGATCCCGCGCGCGGCCCGCGGCGGACCGCCTTGCGGGCGATCTCCTTGAGCGGCCGGCCGGTCTTGCGGGCCGCCTTGACCAGGTCCTCGAACTCGGGCTGGACGTTGACCGCGCGGCCGCCGAAAGCCGCCACCTTGAGCCCGATCCTCTCGGCGCCGACCCTGACCGTCCTGAATCCGCGTTCGAGGACGCGCCGCCCGACGGGGTAATAGCGGACGCCGATCGACGTCGTCTCCCGGAACACGGCCTCGATCAGGCGGTCCAGGCGCACGCCCGGGACGAGCAGGGAGAGCTTCGTGCCCAGGCGGTTCTTCTTCATGACCACGGGCGAGAGGGTGGCGTCGAGGGCCCCCTCCTCGAAGGCCCGGTCGAGAAAATAGGCCAGGAGCTGCGGCGTCGCGTCGTCGACCGTGGTCTCGACCATGAAGACGTTCTTGGTCTCGTCGAAGGCCGAGACGTCGCCGAGGTAGGCCCTGAGGATGTTGGGGACTTCGGCGAACTCTTTCGTCCCGGCGCCCCGGCCGATCTTGTCGTAGACGAGCTCGGGCAGCCGGATGTACCGCTTGGCCAAAGCGGCGACGATGGCCGCGCCCGTGGGGGTGACCAGCTCGGACTCGACCCAGGCCGCGTAGACCGGCGCCCCGCGCAGGAGTTCGGCCACGGCGGGGGGAGGCACGGGCAGACGGCCGTGGGAGGTTTCGATCCAGCCCGAGCCGACGTTGAGCGGCGAGCAGTGGACGTCCCGGACGCCGAGCTCCTCCAAAAGGAAGGCCGTGCCGACGATATCGACCAGGGCGTCGTCGGCCCCGGCCTCATGGAGGTGGGCTTTTCGGAACGGGCGGCCGTGGACCTTGGCCTCGGCCTCGAAGAGGCGCTTGAAGACGAGCCGGGCCCGGTCCTTGACGGCCGGGGCGAACCGGCTCTTGAGAACGATCCTCTCGACGTCGGCGAAGGTCCGCTCGACCGGCTTGCGACGCAGGACCTCGACGTCGACCTTCATGGCCGCGAATCCGGCCCTTCGGACCCGCCGGGCCCTGATCGCCACGGGCAGGCGCAGGCCGGACATCCTCTCCCGGAAGAGGGCCGGATCGACGCCCAGGTCGAGGAGGGCGGCGAGGCACATGTCGCCGCTGAGGCCCGACGAGGCGTCGAGATAGACGTATCTCATGGTCCATGTAGGATATCGTTTTCCCCCGAAAAATGCAAAGCGGCCCGTCGACCGCGCCCTTGACGCGGCCTCGCGGAAAAAGGTATATGGAGACGAGGAGGATCCATGGCCGGGACCAAGACCAAAGAGCCGCCTCTGGCGACGATCGGCATCCTGGGAGGCACCGGGCTCTACGAGATCGAAGGGTTCAGGAACAAGCGCGAGATCCGCATTCGCACGCCCTTCGGCGGCCCCTCCTGCGCCTATGTCGTCGGCTCCCTCGGCGGCCGCCGCGTGGCCTTCCTGGCCAGGCACGGCCGGGGCCACCGGCTGCTGCCGGCCGAGGTCCCGTACCGGGCCAATATCTTCGGCTTCAAGAAGCTGGGGATCGAGCGGGTCATCTCGGTCAATTCGGTGGGCTCGCTGAGGGAGGACATCCATCCCCGCGACATCGTCCTTCCCGATCAGTTCTTCGACCGGACCCGCCGGCCGAACACCTTCTTCGGCGAAGGGCTGGTGGCCCACGTCAGCCTGGCCGAGCCGGTCTGCCCGGTCCTGTCCGGGGCCCTGCACGAGGCGGCGTCCGGCCTGGGCCTGCGGTCGCGTCTCGGCGGCACGTATGTCGCGATCGACGGCCCGGCCTTCTCGACCAAGGCGGAATCTCGCGCCTACAGGGCCTGGGGAGGCGACGTCATCGGCATGACCGCGGCCACAGAGGCCCGCCTCTGCCGGGAGGCCGAGATCTGCTACGCCACCCTGAGCCTGGTCACGGACTACGACGTTTGGCACGAGACCGAGGAGGCGGTCACCGTCGAGATCGTCCTCCAGAACCTGTCCCACAACATCGCCAGCGCCAAGGCCGTCATCCGGGCGGCCCTCGAGGCCCTGGGCCGGGGGAGGGACCGAGGGTGCGCGTGCGGCTCGGCCCTGGCCAACACGATCGTGACCGCGCCGGCGGCGATCACGGCCGCGACCCGGAAGAAGCTGGGGCCCCTGGTGGACAAGTACTTGAGCTGAGGGAGCGCGAAGGGCATCATGAGCCTGGTCATCGTCGGTTCGGTCGCGTTCGACACGATCCGGACCCCTTGGGGCGACCGCGAGAGGATCGTGGGCGGCTCTGGGACCTACTGCTCGCTCGCGGCGAGCTATTTCACCC
>DSDX01000339.1 GCA_011048485.1 Candidatus Aminicenantota bacterium
ACGGTTGGGTGGGCGTCGGCCGGGACGACGGACGCGAGGCCGGGGAGTTCAATCCCATCTTCTTTCGCCGGGACCGCTTCGATTTGCTCGAATCCTCGACCTTCTGGCTCTCCGAAACGCCCGACCGGCCCGGGGTCAAAGGCTGGGACGCGGCCTGCGCCCGGGTGGTGACCTGGGCCCGGCTGCGCGACATCTGGACCGGAACCGTCGTCGCTTTTTTCAACACCCATTTCGATCATATGGGGGAAAGGGCGCGTCGCGAGAGCGCGGCCCTTGTCCTGTCAGAAATGCGCCGCATCGCCGGGGCGGATCCGGTCGTGCTGACGGGCGATTTCAACTGCGCGCGGGACGCCCCTCCCTACTCAGCCCTCGTCTCAGCCCGGGGCGGGCCCGCGTTCCTGAAGGACGCCCGCGAAGACTCTCCCGGCCCTCTTTACGGCCCGCCCTTTTCATTCAACGGATTCCAGGCCGACCAGACGTCCGGCCCGCTCATCGACCATATCTTTGTCGGGGCCTCCGCCGAGGTCCTCCGGGCCGGCGTATTGCCCGGGACGTGGGCCGGCCGGTTCGTTTCCGACCACAATCCGGTCGTGGCCGAGATCCGTCTCCAACGACAGAAGCCTTCGGGTTAACCGTGTCCGCTGACACGCGGCCGCGAGAGGAGGACGATCGTGCCGGTGGAAGAGATCGAACGGAAGGTCCTCGAGGCCCTGACCGCCCTCGGCATCACCTACGTGCGTCACGAGCATCCGCCCGTGGCCACGGTCGAGGCGGCCGAGAAGCATTGGGCCGGCCTCAAGGGCGCGCACTGCAAGAACCTGTTCCTGCGCAATTACAAGGGCAACCGCCACTATCTCGTCGTCGCCCCGGTCTCCCGGGGCGTCGATCTCAAGAAGCTCACCGGCCAGCTCGGTGAGGACCGGCTGAGCTTCGCCTCGCCAGAGCGGCTGAAGCGATGGCTCGGCGTCGAGCCGGGTTCGGTCTCGCCCTTCGGCCTGATCAACGACGAGACCCGCCACGTCCGCGTCGTCTGCGACAGCGCCCTCAAGGCCAGCCCGTCCCTGGGATTCCATCCGAACGTCAACACGGCGACGCTCGAGGTCGCCTTGGCCGATTTCGAGAGATTCCTGGCCTGGCGCGGCAACGCCGTCCGCTGGCTGGAGCTCTGATCCCATGGAGGTCGACATGCGCAGACCCGCGCTCCGGAGATCCCTGCTGGCCGCCGGGCTGGCCCTGGCCGGAACGGCCGCGGCCCAAGTGCCTCATGTCCGGATCCCCGAGCCCAAGGTCCCGTTCGCCCCGTTCGAGTATGTCTGCCGGAGGGCGGCGGGCCCGATCCGGGTCGACGGCCGGCTGGACGAGGCCTCCTGGCAGGCCGCCGACTGGGTCGAGGTCTTCGGCGATATCGAGGGCCGGACCAAGCCCAAACCCCGTTTCCGGACCCGCGCCCAGATGCTCTGGGACGACCGCTATTTCTACGTCGGGGCCTACCTCGAAGAGCCCCATCTCTGGGCCACGCTGACGGCCAGGGACTCCATCATTTTCCAGGACAACGATTTCGAGGTCTTCATCGACCCCGATGGCGATACCCACAATTACTACGAGCTGGAGATGAACGCCCTGAACACGGTCTGGGACCTCCTGCTGGTCAGGCCCTATCGCGACGGCGGACCGGCCGTCCACGCCTGGGACATCCAGGGCCTCGAGACGGGGGCCCATCTCATGGGCACGCTCAACGATCCCTCCGACCGAGACAAGGCCTGGACGGTCGAGATCGCTTTGCCCTTCGCCGTCCTCAGGGAGTGCATCCCGGGCCAACCGGAGCGTCCCGCGCCGGGGGAACAGTGGCGGGTCAATTTCTCCAGGGTCGAATACCACTTGAACGTCGAGGACGGCGCTTACGTCAAGGCCAAAGACCCGGCCACGGGCAAGGCTCTGCCGGAGGACAATTGGACCTGGGCGCCCCAGGGCGTCATCAACATCCACTATCCGGAGATGTGGGGCTTCGTCCAGTTCTCTTCGAAGGTCCCAGGACGGGGTCGAGAGAGGTTCGCCCGCCGTTCCGAAGAGCAGGTCAAGTGGGCCCTCCGCAGGATCTACTACGCCCAACGCGCCTTCGAATTCGAGAGATCGGCCTTTGCCGCCGATCTCGGCGCCCTGGGTCTCGACAGCGAGAGGGCCCTGAGGATCAGGGGCTGGTCCTATCCGCCCCTCATCCAGACGACCGCGCGCCAGTTCGAGGCGGTCTATACGGCCAGGGGCGGCGGATCCTGGCACATCAGGCAGGACGGCTTCGTGTGGAAGGAAGCGCCGTCCGGCAGGAGTGACCGATGATCAGAATGATAGCCGGGAGGAGGGTGGGAGGCGCGGCCATGCTGGCGATCATCGCCCTGGGCGGAGGGTGCGCGGCCACTTCGGCCAGGTCCGTCGCGGCGGCCGGGCCCGTCACGTCCGGACTTGCGGCGGCTGACGTTTCTGCCGAGGGGCTCGCCCGCCTCGACGGGCTCATGGAGGAGGCTGTGGCCCGACGGGATGTGCCGGGAGCGGTCCTCCTGGTCGTCCACCGGGGCCGGACCGTCTACCGGAGGGCTTTTGGCCTGTCCCAGCT
>DSDX01000290.1 GCA_011048485.1 Candidatus Aminicenantota bacterium
GGGCTTTTCCGGAAAGGCGCTGGGAGGGCCCGGCCGGGGAAGGCCGCCGCTCAGAAGGAGGTTGTCCAAGGCGGGGCCGATGCCCAGCGGATCAAACGTGAAGGCTACGGGGCGGGCCCAGGGAGCCTCGAGGACGCGCCGTGGCCCGAGCCCCAGATTGATGTCGACGCCGGGGCCTTCGAGCCCTGCCGCATCGATGATCGAGACGCTCGCGATCCGATCCGGTCCGGCGTTCGCTTTCGAGGCCTTGATCCGGCCCGAGATGTCGTAAGCCAATCCGGCCAGGAACACGCCCAAGGACAGGATCCAAAGCGCCTTTTTCATGTTCTCGGCCCCCTCGGCCTTCGTGTCCCCCCGATAAAGAGAACGGCCAAAACCTTGACGCTCTTGTCAAAGAATCGGACCGAGTCGCCCCTTTCGGTGCTTTGACTATCGCTCGCGAAGGCGCCTTTGTCAAGCGCTAATAGCGCTAATAGTACGGCTGGCCCCTTGGCGTGGCGTCTGCCGGGCAAGCCGCATGGCTTCGCCTTCAGAAGCCGGGGGTGGCACCGAGCCGGACAGATCGAGGCGTTGGCGGGATACTCGGGAATGCCGGGTTCCGGGCCCTAGCCCGTGACCTCGACGGTGACCTCGGTCGTTGGCGTGGCGCCGGCCATGACGTGTTCGACCGACAGGGCGTCGGCGACGACGCCGTATCCGACGAGGGACAGGACGACGGCGACGACAACGATGGCGAGCTTGGTTCTGATCTTCATGACTGTCTCCTCTTGGCTATTGCTTTTGACCTTACATCCCTTTAGACGGCCCCGCGCGGCAAAAGGTTTCGTCCATTTGACGTGATCGCCGAATAAGATTATCATCGAGCAGGTTTCGAGGATCGATCCCCAGGCGATGGAAACGAAATGAGTTTACGGACAGCCCTGGAAGATAAGCTGGCCTGCCTGAGAGAGCAGTGCGCCTCGAAGTACCCCCTGCCCCCGCTCCGCATCGGCGCCAAGACGGCCCGCCTCTCGATCGTCCAGGGCGGGATGGGCGTCGGCATCTCCCTTTCGAATCTCGCCGCCGCGGTCGCCCGGGAAGGCGGGATCGGCGTCATCGCCGCCAACGCCATTGGCATGACCGAGGACGACTATTATGACGATCCCGTCGCCGCGAACGTCCGGGCCCTGCGGCGCGAGCTCAGGGAGGCGCGCCGGAAGTCGGACGGCATCATCGGGGTCAACATCATGGTCGCCGTCGACTGCTTCCACCGGCTGCTCGACGCCGCCATCGAGGAAAGGGCCGACGTCCTTTTCCTCGGCGCCGGCCTGCCCATTAAGGGGATCCCGGTTCGCGCCATCCGGTCGGCGGGCGTCCAGGTCGTACCGATCGTCAGCTCGGCGCGGGCGGCGAGGCTCATCTTCAAGTCTTGGGAGAAACACTACGGCGACATCCCCGACGGCGTCGTCGTCGAAGGCCCCCGGGCGGGGGGACACCTCGGATTCAAGCCGGACGAGATCGACCACCCCGATTTCCGGCTCGAGCGGATCGTTCCCCAGGTGGTCGAGACGCTCCGGGAATTCGAGGCGCGCTGGGGCCGGGCGCTGCCGGTCATCGCCGCGGGCGGGATCTTCACGGGCGAGGATGTTTACCGATTCCTGAAGCTCGGGGCCGGGGGCGCCCAGCTCGGCACCCGGTTCGTGGCGACCGACGAATGCGACGCCGACATTCGATTCAAGCAGGCGTACGTGGCCTGCCGGGAGGACGATATCGTCATTATCCAGAGCCCGGTCGGGCTGCCGGGCCGCGCGGTCCGCGGTCCGTTCCTCGAGGCGATCGCTCGCGGGGAGAAGAAGCTTTTTCGCTGCCCCTCGCATTGTCTCGAGAGTTGCGCCGCGGGAAAGGCCCGTTATTGCATCTCCGAAGCCCTCGACAGCGCCCGGAAGGGCGACCTCGAGAACGGCTTCGTCTTCTGCGGGGCCAACGCCCACCGCGTCGAGGCCATCGTGCCGGTGAAGCAGATCGTCGCCGCGCTCAAGCAGGGCTATGCCCTGGCCGCCTTCGTCAGCGGCTTGAAAACGGAGGCCGCGAAAAAGGCCGAAAGGCTGGCCGCCCTCAGGGACGAATACGCGGCGACGCTGGCCGCCGCGCGCGGCCGGGTCCAGGCCGGTCTGCGCCACCTCGCGGCGGAGCAAGAGGCCCGATTCAAAGGCGAGAAAGCCAGGATGCACCAGAGGCTGACGGAGATCAAGGCCGAATACGGCCAGGTCAGGGAACAGCTCAAGGAGCTGGGCGGCCAGATCGCCGGCCTCCTCACCCTGGAGCCGTGCCTGAGCGCTGTCTAAGCCGGCGTCGGAGCGGCACACCCCCGCTTACGGTTTTTGTCCCATTCGAACGGCTGCGAGCCGACCGGAACGGCCCGCGAGCCCATGATGGTTTCTCCCCGGTGATTCGCGTCCCGCAACCGGACGGCGGCTATCTCAGCCAGCCGTCGAGGAGGGCCTTCTGCCGGGCGGTCGGAGCGGCCAGGGGCGAGATCTTGCAGCTCCGCTTGGTCTCGATCCCCAGGGTGAGCGCGGTCTCGCGGACGCCGCCGCGCCTCGCGAAAAGGACCTTGAC
>DSDX01000213.1 GCA_011048485.1 Candidatus Aminicenantota bacterium
ACATGATCGCCCCGCTTTTCGTCGGCCGCGAGAAATCCAAGTCCGCCATCGACGTGGCCCTGTCGTCCAACCGGATGATCCTCCTTCTGACGCAGAAGGACATGGAGGTCGAGGACCCCAAGCGCGAGGACGTCTACGATGTCGGCACCGTCGCCCTCATCATGCGCATGCTGAAGCTCCCCGATGGCCGGGTGCGCATCCTGGCCCAAGGGCTCCTCCGGGCCCGCGTCGACGGCTTCGAGGAAGAGGGCGGTCACATCAGGGCCGACGTCACGGTCGTGCAGGAACCCGATCAGCCCGAAAAGAGCCTCGAGAGCGAGGCCCTCATCCGCAACGTCCGGACCGGCCTCGAGCGGGCCGCTTCGCTCGGCAAGACCCTGCCGCCCGAGGTGCTCATCATCGCCTCCAACGTCGAGGAGCCGGGCCGGCTGGCCGATCTCACCGCCTCGAACCTCGAGCTCAAGGTCGAGGAGGCCCAGGGGATCCTCGAGATCGTCGACCCCGTCCAGCGCCTCAAGAGGGTCTTCGAGCTGCTGACCCGGGAGCTTGAGCTCCTCGACGTCCAGTCGAAGATCTCGACCGAGGCCAAGGGCGAGATGGACAAGCTGCAGAAGCAGTATTTCCTGCGCCAGCAGATGAAGGCCATCCAGAAGGAGCTCGGCGAGGGCTCCGAGATCCAGGAGGAGATCCGCGTCTACCAGGAGAAGCTGCGCAAGCTCCGCGTCGCCGACGAGGTCAAGGAGGAGATCGAGAAACAGATCAGCCGCCTGTCCCAGATGCACCCGGAATCGGCCGAGACCTCCGTCGTCCGGAACTACCTCGACTGGATGTTCATGCTGCCCTGGAACAAGTCCACGACCGACACGCTCGACCTGGTCAAGGCCCGCCGGATCCTCGACGAGGATCACTACGGCCTGCCCAAGGTCAAGGAGCGCATCCTCGAGTACCTCGGCGTCCGCAAGCTCTCGAAGACGGCCAAGGGGCCCATCCTCTGCTTCGTCGGACCGCCGGGCGTGGGCAAGACCTCGCTCGGCAAGTCCATCGCCCGGGCCCTGGGCCGCAAGTTCGTCCGCATCTCACTCGGCGGCGTCCACGACGAGGCCGAGATCCGGGGGCACCGCCGGACCTACGTCGGGGCCATGCCCGGCCGCATCATCCAGGGCATCCGCCGGGCCGGCACCGAGAACCCCGTGTTCATGATGGACGAGGTCGACAAGATCGGGGCAGATTTCCGCGGCGACCCGTCCTCGGCCCTGCTCGAGGTCCTCGACCCCGAGCAGAACAACCAGTTCCGCGACCACTACCTCGGCGTGCCGTACGACCTGTCGAAGGTCATGTTCATCACCACGGCCAACCTCCTCGACCCCATCCAGCCGGCCTTCCGCGACCGGATGGAAGTGCTCGAGCTGCCGGGCTACACGGAGGAGGAGAAGCTCCAGATCGCGATCCGCCACCTCATCCCCAAGCAGACGGTCGAGAACGCCCTGTCGCCCAAGCTCATCGACTTCACCCGCGGCTCCGTCAAGTCCATCGTCTCGCTCTATACCCGGGAGGCGGGCGTCCGCAACCTCGAGCGCGAGATCGCCTCGGTCTGCCGCAAGGTGGCCCGCAAGGTCGCCGAAGGCCGGAAGACGCGGACCGTGGTCACGGCCCAGTCGATCGAGCGCCTGCTCGGGCCTCCCAAGATCTTCAAGGACCAGCTCCTCAAGAAGGACCAGGTCGGGATCGCGACCGGCGTGGCCTGGACGGCCGTCGGCGGGGAGATCCTCTTCGTCGAGGCGACCAAGATGCCCGGCAAGGGCCAACTCCAGCTCACGGGCTCCCTCGGCGACGTCATGAAGGAATCGGCCCAGGCGGCCATGAGCTACACCCGGGCCCACGCCGCGGAGTTCGGCATCGACAGCGCCGTCTTCTCCAAGCACGACTTTCACGTCCATTTCCCCGAGGGCGCCATCCCCAAGGACGGGCCCTCGGCCGGCGTCACCATCGCCACGGCCTTCATCTCCGTCTGCGCGAACGTCAAGGTCAAGTGGGACGTGGCCATGACCGGCGAGATCACCCTGCGCGGCAACGTCCTGCCCGTCGGCGGGGTCAAGGAAAAGGTCCTGGCCGCCCAGCGCGCCGGCGTCAGGAAAATGGTCATGCCCGCGGCCAACAAGAAGGACCTCCACGAGATCCCGAAGAAGAACATCCGCGAGATCGAGTTCGTCTTCGTCGAGGACGTCAAGGAGGTCCTCAAGGAGGCCATGGCCGGGCCCCTGGGCCCGGCCCCGGGCCGGCGCGGGGGGAAGGCGGCGGGCAGGCCGGGACAAAAGAGGGCCGGCCGGGCCTGAACGGCGCCGAAAGGCGTCCGACGCCTTGGGGCATTCGGAGGGAGACAGCCCCCGGGGACCGTTCCCGTCGAGACCGGGACCGGCCCACGGAGACATCCCGCGGGAGGGACGCGATGAGATTGAAACATGTGGGCGAGCGGCGCTTGATCTCCCGGATCCGGAGCGCCTTCGAAGAGAAGCGGGCCGACGTGCTGCTCGGTATCGGCGACGACGCGGCCCTCGTCCGCGGCCCGGACCGGCTGCTGCTTACCACGGACATCA
>DSDX01000330.1 GCA_011048485.1 Candidatus Aminicenantota bacterium
GCCAAATCTGCTGTATAATACCGGCCATGGACCGAAAGACCGAGTTCAGACGGGCTTTCGAGGAAAAGATCGGCGCCCCGCTATCAGCCGGCGTCCCCCTTTCGGCCATGTCCAGCTTCGGCATCGGGGGGCCGGCCGATCTCTTCTTCGAGGCCCGGACGGAGAAAGAGCTGGAAGGCGCCATCGGCCTGGCGGGCGAAGAGAGGGTCCCCTTCTACGTCATCGGCGGCGGGAATAACATGTTGTTCGACGACGCCGGATACCGGGGGCTCATCATCCGCAACCGCCTCGAGGGCGTCTCCAGGGAGGAGAGCCGCCTGAATGTCCTCTCGGGGACGGGCCTCCCCTGTGTCCTGAACGAAACCCTGGCGGCCGGGCTCTCCGGACTGGAGTTCCTGGCCGGCATTCCGGGGACCGTCGGGGGGGCCATCTACGGGAACGCCGGCGCCTACGGCTGGAGCCTCGGGGACGTTCTGGCCTGGGCGACCGTCCTCCTGCCGGGGGGCGGGCGGAGGACCATGTCCCGGGAAAGCCTGGCCTTCGGTTACCGGGATTCGGCCCTCAAGAAGTACGGCGGGATCGTCGTCAAAGCGTCGTTCCTATGCTCTCCGGGGGACAGGGCGACTTCGGAAGAGAGGATCCGCTACATTCTCGAGAAAAGGCGGACCAAGCACCCGCCCTTGGGAACGGCGTGCGCCGGGAGCTATTTCAAGAACTCCTGCTCGGAGACCGGGGCCAGGATCGCCGCCGGGCAACTCCTCGATCAGGCCGGGGCCGGAGGGATGGCGGTCGGGGACGCCGCCGTCTCCGACGTCCACTGCAACTTCATCGTCAACAAAGGGAACGCCCGGGCGGCGGACGTCCTGCGTCTGGCCGACGAGCTCAAGGACCGGGTCCGGCGGATGTTCGGCATCATCCTCGAGGAAGAGGTCATCCACCTTCGAGCAGACGCCTCAATGTTCTGATCTTGGCCTTCGCCAGGCCTCCCTGGGCGGCCAGCCCGAGGATCCTCCCCCCCAAGACCCGGTAGACCTCCAGGGCTTCGGG
The DNA here is from genome assembly GCA_011048485.1 of Candidatus Aminicenantota bacterium. Lineage (GTDB taxonomy): Bacteria > Acidobacteriota > Aminicenantia > Aminicenantales > Saccharicenantaceae > RBG-16-66-30. The sequence goes on from DSDX01000330.1 coordinate 1,048, forward strand.
CGCGGCCCGGAGGGCCTCCAGATGCCGCTTCACGGTCGCGGCATCCCCCCTGAGGATGGGACCCGTCAGGGCCTTTTCCAGCCCAAGAGAATTTACGTTCTGTAAAGTTCCTTGCAGGAGCGGCCGAAGGGCCGCGACGGAGGCCCTTTCGTCGAGGCCCGCCCGGCCCAGCAGGCCGGCCGCCGTCCATTCCAGGGCGACCAGGGCGTTCGAGGCCAAGGCGCAGGCGGCGTGATAGAGCGGCTTGTTCGCGGCCGACAGAAGAAGGATATGGCCGCGGAGCGCCCGCACGACGCGCGCCGCCGCCTCGACCGCCGCCGCGTCCCCTTCGACCGCCCAGGTGACGCCCCGGAAGATCGAGGCCGGCATGTCCTTGCGCGGGAACGCCTGAACGGGATGGAGCGAGGCGACGCTGGCCCCGCGACGGGCCAGGGGCGCGAGGGCGGACCCGGGGAGGGAGCCGCTTGTGTGAAGCACGGCGCGTCCGGCCCAAGAGCCGGACGCGCGGGCCAGGGCCGAGGCGGCTCGGCCGACCCGGCTATCGGGGACGGCGACGATGACCAGGCCCTTCGCCCCGGCGGCGGCGGCGGGCGACGTCGACGCGCGCCCCGCCCCGATGATGCGGCGGCCCTCGCGGGCGGCCCGAGCGTCGCGGTCGACGACGGCCTCCGGACGCCAGCCTCGCCGGGCCAGGGCCGCGCCGACGGACGTCCCCAGCCGCCCGGCGCCCACGATCGAAAAGCGCTTCATGGCTTGGACCCGAAGACCTCGTCCCAGAGATCGACCTCGAGCCCGGTCGGCGCCTCCACCCTCTTCTCGAGCTCGCGCCGCTTCTTGCCCTCCCGGATCGCCGTTTTGAGCGTCCGGGCGAACGAGTCCGAGGTCAGGGCCTCGATCCCCTTCGCCCGGGCCAGCTCCCTGAGGGCCCGGTCGGACGTGACGACGAAGAAGCGGCGGCGGTCCGTCTGACGGGCGATCATGTCCCGGATGACGTCGTCGGCGCTCTGGCCCCGTCCGGGATAATGGACGGTGAACTTGGGATTGACCCGGATCTCCGTCGGCGCTTCCTCGGGGTTGCCGTCGAAGACGAGACGGATGCGAGTCCGGGTGACGCGCTGGAAGGCCAGGAGCCTCACGACGAGGCCGTCGCGGCCCGTCCGCTCCCGCAGCTCGTGCGGGGCGATGCGGCCAAGGAGGTTGTTGCCGTCGATGAGATAGGCCATGGCGCGCCGCCGTCCGGGCCTTGGTCCGTCATCCCGGCGGCCAGCGCAAGCGCCGCCCGCCGATGACGTGAACGTGGATGTGGGGGACTTCCTGGCCGGAGTCCGGGCCGGTGTTGAGGACGACCCGGAAGCCCGTCTCCGCGACCCCCTTCGCGCGGGCCCCCCGGCGGGCCGCGACGAGGAGCTCGCCGAGAAGGCCCTCCGAGCCCTCGGGCGCCTCTTCGAGCGAGGCGAAGTGAACCTTGGGGATGACCAGGACGTGGACCGGCGCCTGGGGTCGGATGTCCTCGAAGGCCACGACGCGGTCGGTCTCGAAGAGGACC
>DSDX01000387.1 GCA_011048485.1 Candidatus Aminicenantota bacterium
CTATCACCTGCTGCCCGAATTCACCGCCCTCGAGAACGTCGCCTTCCCTCTGATGATCGGCGGGCTGCCGCGCCGGGAAGCCTTCCGGCGGGCCTCGACGATGCTCCAAGAGGTCGGCCTCGAGGACAAGACCCAGTCGCGCCCGAGCCAGCTGTCGGGCGGCGAGCAGCAGCGGGTGGCCATCGCCCGGTCCCTCGTCAACGGGCCCTGCCTGCTCCTGGCCGACGAACCGACAGGAAACCTCGACTGGAAGACCGGCGAGAGAGTCCTGCGCCTCATCCTCGATCTCCACGAGCGCAAGGGCCTGTCCTCCATCCTGGTCACCCACAACGAGAAGATCGCCCGCTTCTGCCACAAGGTCTACATGATGGAGGCGGGCATGATGAAACGCCTGGCCTCGCTCCCGAGTTGACTCAAAGGGGCGCGTCCCGGCGGACCCCGCCCCGGAGGACGCCGTTTTGACCGCTCCAGCCCGATATGGTATATGGTAGAAGGATAACGATGCCGGATATGAGAAGATTCGTCCTCCTCCTTGGGCTCCTGGTTTGGCCCGCTCTTCTGGCCGCTCAGGAGGTCATCGAGAAGATCGAGATCGCGGGCAACGACCGCGTGACCAACGAGACGGTCCTTTACTATCTGTCCGTCAGGGAGGGCGAGCCCTACAGCCCCGACCAGTTCCGCCGGGATTTCCGGGTCCTCTGGTCGACCGGCTTTTTCTCGAACATCCGGTTCGAGGAGGCCCAGGGCGAGCGGGGCAAGATCGTCAAGATCATCGTCGAGGAGAATCCCGTCGTCCGGGCCGTGACCTACGAGACGGGCAAGAAGGTCAAGGAAAAGGACATCGTCGAGAAGCTCAAGGAGAAGGACCAGGCCATCCTGCCCTATTCCTACTACAGCGCTTACAGGGTCGAACGCATCAAGGACACGATCTCCGAGCTGCTGTACGAGAAAGGCCTCCTGGCCTCAACGGTCGAGGCCGAGACGGTCAAGCGCGGGACCAACGAGGTCGACGTCCTGTTCACGATCGACGAGGGCCCCAAGCTCCGGGTCGGCGACATCGTCTTCGAGGGCGGGACCAAGATCCCGGCCAGCACCCTCACCTGGGCCATGAAGGACAACCGGCCCCACAGCCTCTTCAACTGGCTCGCCGGCAAGGACGTGTACAAGCAGAACAAGATCGAGGAGAGCGTCGACGCCATCCGGAAGAAGTATCAGGAGCTGGGCTACATGGAGGCCTCCGTCGGCGAGCCGCGGATCGAGGAATATGTCCGGCGCTCGCTCCTGTTCAAGAGGCAGAAGATGATGCGCCTGGTCTTCCCGGTCACGCCCGGCTATCTCTACCGCACCGGCGAGATCAAGATCGAGGGCAGCACGAGCCTCAACGCGAAGAACCTCCTCAACCTGGTCAAGCTCGAGCCCGGCGAGATCTACAGCACCGGGGACAGGGAGAAGAGCGTCGAGGACATGGGCGAGATCTTCCGGGACTTCGGCTACGTCTACGCCCAGATCATCCCGATCGAGAACCTCGATCCCAAGAACAAGATCGTCAACGTCACCTTCGCCATCAACGAGGGCGAAGCCGCCTATCTCAACAGGCTCGAGTTCCGGGGCAACACCTTCACCAAGGACAAGGTCATCCGGAGGGAGATGCTCCTCCGGGAAGGGGACCGCTTCAGCTTCAGCCTGTTCAAGAACAGCATCCTCCGGATCAAGCAGCTCGGGCTCGTCGATCTCGAGAAAGATCCCGACATCCGGCCCAACGCCGACGATCCGACCAAGATGGACGTTACGGTCGACGTCAAGGAGATGCAGCGCAACAACATCCAGTTCACGGCCGGCTACAGCGGCTACGAGGGAGCCTTCCTGGCCTTCAGCTACTCGACGGTCAATTTCCTGGGGGCCGGCGAGACGTTGGAGCTCAGCCTCCAGCAGGGCAAGCTCGTCAAGAACTACTCGTTCGGCTTCTCCGAGCCCTATCTCTTCGACAAGCCGATCACCGCCGGTTTCAACGTCTACAACCGGAAGATGGACTACAGCACCTACGGCCTCTATAAGCAGGATATCCAGGGCGTCGATGTGACCCTGGGCATGAGGCTCTTCGGCATGTGGCGGACCAACGCGACCTACACGATCCAGCGGATCGAGATCGACTACCCCCAGGGGTCGTTCTATTCGCTCTATTACGGCACGGGCGGCAAGTACTACCAGAGCGCCATCACCCCGATGCTCTGGCGGTCGACGATCGACAGCCCCCTGACCCCAAGCCGCGGGACGCAGTATTCGGCCAGCGTCAAGTTCGCCGGCGGACCCTTGGGCGGGGAGATCGATCTCATCAAGCCCCAGGTCGAGTTCACCCACTATCGTCCCCTCTTCGGCCGCGGGGCCAAGTCCCACGTCGTCGGCGTCCACGCCCAGTACATGTTCCTCAAGTCGTACCACAGCACCCAGGTTCCCTACTGGGAGAAGTTCTTCCTCGGCGGCGAGCGCTCCATCCGCGGCTATGAAGTCTACTCGATCGGCCCGACGGACGAGAACGGCTATCGCCTCGGCGGCGAGAAGGCGCTCGTGCTCAACGCCGAGTACATCATCCC
>DSDX01000389.1 GCA_011048485.1 Candidatus Aminicenantota bacterium
AAATAGGACCTGCCGCTCTCGAGCGCTTCGCCGGCGAAGGGGATCTGGCCCGATTTCGACGACAATATCCTGCCGCTGTCCCAGACGTCTCCCGCTTCCGCCCCCGGCTCGCTCGAAACCACGATCCGATAGGCCGATTGCGCCTGGCCGCGCTCCGGGTGCGCGACGACCCAGAAGAAGCGCGGCTTGGCCATGTCGATGCCCATAGGGTCGACGAGGTATTCGCAGCGCAGCGACGTCGGGGCGCCCGGCCCGGCGCCCGCGGCGGCAAGAACGTGATCCACCGGCCCGGCAAGAACGGAGGCCAGACCCAAGGCCGCCAATCCTAACCGCAAGATAATGTTCGATCTAGACAAGCCGGACGGGGTCATGTCAGCCTCCTTCGGATGCGGTGCCTCCTACTTACCACAGCGGCCGCGGCGCGGTCAATCGACGGCCGGAGGGAATGGGAATCCCCGCCGGCGCCGGCGCCTCCGCGCCCGTCGATCCCATCCACCGGCCTTCCGAACGGCCCCGTCTTTCGCGGGCCCCGGTCCGGGCAGGACAGCGCTTTCCGGGAAGCGAGACAGACCGCGGGGGTCGATCCGGCCTAGCGGCGGCTCGAGGCCGAACGGAACCCGAAATAGGGCGCGGTGTAGGTCGGCTTCCGGAACATGCGGGCGAAGCACTTGATGTGCTGGGCCCCGTAGGCGAAGCCGCCGCCGCGGCGGACCCGCGTCCCCTTGGCGCTCGCGTCGGGGCCGCGCGGGTTCTTGGCCCCGTCGACGGCCCAGTCGTAGGCCTGCTGCTCCGAGCCCCAGTCCCAGACCCACTCGAAGACGTTGCCCGCCATGTCGTGGAGGCCGTACCCGTTGGGGGGATAGGAGCCGACGGGGACGGTCGCGCCGACATCGTGGTTGGCCATTCCAGGCAAAAGCTCGTCGCCCCAAGGATAGCGGCGACCCTCCAGACCCCCTCGGGCCGCCTTCTCCCACTCGGCCTCCGTAGGGAGGCGATAGCCGTTCGCGTCCCATTTGACCTGGCCGGCGGCCAGGTCCGCGTGCCCCTTCCTGTAGACCGCGGTCCGGGCCTCGTCGACATAATAGGCCGGGGTCCGCCCCTCCTTCTCGGAGCGCGCGTTCAGCCACTTGACCGCGTCGTACCAGCTGACCATGACCACGGGATGGTTGTCGCCCTCGCCGGCCGAGCCGTTGCGGCCGGGATTGTCGAACTCGTAGTCGTGGCCGACGGCCCAGTCGTAAACCTCTTTCCAGAGCGCGTAGGTCGTCTCATGCCGGTCGATGAAGAACCGGTCGAGTTCGACCTTGTGTACGGGCATGGCGTAGCGGGTCTCATCGAGATCGTCGCCCATGCGGAAGGGGCCGGCCGGGACGCGGACGAGCCCGGTTCCGGAGGCCTCGCCCGGGAACACAGTCGCTCGGGGGCCGGCGCAGGTGATAACAAGAAACGACGCCAAGACGATCAAGACGACATGACAGGCCGATATTCCCGCGCGCGTCTGCATGGCTGACCTCTCGACAGGTTCGTCGGGCCTATTCCAGGATCCAAGTCCCTCCCGATCTCCTCAACGTCAGGGCCTTGTCCTCGCCGGGCTTGACCGTCACCTCGATCTCGACCGGCCGGGGTTCCGTGAGGACGCGGATGACGTAATCGCCCGCCGGCACCTTGACCGCCCCTCCGCCGATGGCGCCCCGGCCGCGCTCCTGGCCGGTCGCGTCGAGCACCACGAACTCGAGCTTGAGCGTCTGCCCCAGCGCGCCCGTCAGCTCGTCCGCGTTGCGGGCGTCGATATAGCGTCCTCCCGTCGACCGGGCGATCGATTCCAGTTCCGCCCTCCCCTCCGCCTCTTTGATGTCGAACCCGACGATGTTGACCTTGAGCTCCAATCCGGCCGCCTTGATGGCCGGCGCGATTGAGGCGATGTCCCCGCCGCAGCTCTCGATGCCGTCGGTCACCAGCACGATCGTCCCGTTCGTGGTCCCGGCGAAATCCTTGATCGCCTCGAGGACCGAGTGGACGAGCGGGGTCTTCCCCTTGAGCTGGATCCGATTGACCGTTTCGATCAGGCCGTTCTTGTCGAGCGGCCCGATCGGGACCGCGAGCTCCGTGTCGGCGCAGGCCTGAGGATCGTTCAGGGCGTAGCGGTGGCCGTAGACCCGGAGGCCGACGTTCATGGTGTCCGGCAGCCCGCCGATCGTCTCGGCCAGGACCCGGCGGGCGATCGTGATCTTGGCCTCTCCGCCGATCTGGCCCCACATCGAGTTCGAGGCGTCCATGATGATCTCGACCGTCAGGGGCGCTTCCTTCTCGGCCTCCTTTTCGACGACGACGCGCACCGCGCCCGGCGCCTTGACCCGGGGCGGCGACATGTAGATCGGGACGTGGCCGCAGCAGAATTCGAGGATGAGCGCGCCGAGGGCGGCCCGGTAGGTCACGTACTGCTCGCCCTCCTCGGACTGGCTCCCGTCCCAGCCTCCGGTCCCGTCCTGGTTGTCGACGAGGAAGCGGCACATGTAGTCCTTCCAGACCCGCCAGTCCTCGCCCCCCACGAGATACATGACCCGGGTCCCGTAGTACCAGTAGTAGAA
>DSDX01000349.1 GCA_011048485.1 Candidatus Aminicenantota bacterium
CCGAATACGTCTTTCTGGGCGTTTACATCCTGATCAATTTGGGTGGCGTCGCTGTTCTCATGAGCGCCTCGTGCGCCCATAACATGCTCAAGGGCATGGGCTATCTGCGCCGCATCCTGATCGCTTACCTCATTGGCTATGCCATCATCCCAGTCGCGGTCTTCCTCACCGTTTTCCTGACCACGAGATCCCCTTATGTGGCCGTGACCATCGGGATGGTCTTGGGAAGCATCACGGCCGGGGCCATGCAGATCGTCAGCTGCGGAAAAGCCGTCCGGATGGATCCGAAACGCTTCATCACCAGGGCCTATCTTCAGCCTCTGGTGCCGGCCGTGACGATCATGGCATCGGCGCTTTTGGCCGTCGCCCTCAGCGGATGGGACGGCCTAGCGGGCCGCTTCGTCATCGCCGCCCTGTCGGTCCTGATTCTGTTCGGCGTCTTCTACTTCTTCGTCGCAGGCGCCGACGAGCGACGCCAATTCAAGGATTTCTTCAAGATGCTCCGTGGGAAGATCGGCGGATTGGTCCCCGGCCTAACCTCTTCGAGGCCAGGGCCCGATGTCTGAGAAGCCCCACATTCAAATCTCCGCCGAGACTGTCGTGAAATCCGGCGCCCCTTCGCTCATGCGGGTTGAAGTCGAGAAGACGAGACGGGCGGGCCGGATCGGGAAAACTTCGGGTCTGTTCCGTGTCCCCGAGGTCATTGATTATGACGAGGCCCGGGGCGTGGCCGTCTTCGAACGCATCACCGGGATTCAGCCCCTTCGACTCGTCCTCTGCCGCGGGGAGCTGGATAGCATCCTGGTCGGAAGGATAGGCGCCGCCCTTGCGGCGGTCCATCGTGAATTGACCCTGCCCTCGGAGATGATCGTGCCACTTCCTCCCGAATTCGTCGCGGGCGGGGGGGTGTCTTTCTTCATGGCGATCCGAGCATCGACAACATGTATCAGGATCAGGGCAAAACGACGCTGGTTATTATGGACTGGCAGATGACGGCCGTTCATGGGGGCCGGGCCACTTATGGCTGCCGCTATTTCGACCTCCTCTGGTTTGTCAACACGATTCTGTGGAATCCCACTCTCCGCCATCTTTTCGGCGATCCCGTCAGGCCGGTCGCCAGAAAGTTCATGGAATCGTACTACCTGGCCACTGGCATCCCTTTCGATGCCGAAGAGATATGCGGTTACGCCGAGCGCTTTTTTGCCGCCAAACTGCCCCTCCGGGGGCATGGATCGCGCAAGGCCAGATTGTACCTCCCAAGGGGTCGTTTTTTGACCCGAAGGTTCATCCAAGACCTCGCGAGGATGCCATACCGTGGGTGAGCAGTCATGGCCTCATAGGGATGATCAGAGGGGAGAGGATTATCGACTCAGTCATCTCAAGCCCGAAAAGGGCGAATCCTACGAAAGTTCGTTCACCCGGAATCCCTTTCGAAAGATGATGTGGGAATTCGAACAGGCGATCCTCGACGGCATCTGGGATTCTTTCCTCCGCGGCCGTGAGATACGCCACCTTGACTTTGCCTGCGGCACCGGCCGGATTTTAAGCCACTTCGCCGGACGGGCCAGCCTGTCGGTAGGGATCGACATCTCGCCAAGCATGCTGGCCACTGCGAAGAAGGTCCATCGCGGAAGCGAGTTGATCGAGGCCGATATCACCCAAAATGACCCACTGGGACATCGTTCCTTCAATCTCATCACCGCCTTCAGGTTCTTTCCGAACGCCCAGCCTCGATTGCGCACAGAAGCTCTCCGCTCTCTAATCAGGCACCTGGCGGAAGACGGGTATCTTGTCTTCAACAACCACATGAATATGGGCAGCCTGCTCTTCCGGCTGGCCAGATGCTTGCATCGAGGAGGGGACGATGGGATGAGTCACCGGGAGGTCTGCGAGCTGGTGGCCAGGAATGGCCTAGAGATCGTCGCAACCTACGGACGCGGTTTCGTTCCCGTCGGAGAAGATCATCTCTATCTGCCCATTTCTTTGTTGCAGAAAGCGGAGATTCTCCTGGCCAAGTGTACTGGAATCAGAGGCTTGGCCGTCAATGTCGTCTACGTCTGCCGGCGGTTGAAGAACAGTCTATCGCAGGGATAGCCGATGGGGCGGCGACAGGAGCTCGTGTGCCCCGATATCCGGCGCACCCCGGCGCGGGGTTTTGAAATAGTCCTCCACCACTTCGCCGATGGTTTGGCCCCGGTCTTTGACCGGAGAGTCAGCCAGGATCTTGAACCATTCCGGCCGAAGCTGGCCCGAGCCCAGCCGCCCGGATTTCAGCAGGCGAGGATCCTTGATGACATCTCCCCGCCCTCGGCACGTGCGAGCCGGACGCTTCGACCAATTATTGTGTGAGAACATGACTCCCCGCACGTCGACCCTGGCGATGGCGACGCGATCTTCCTGGAAAACGATATTGTTGACGAACCGTGCGTTACGGTATGTCCCACGGTTGATCCAGACGTTGGCCGAGCCCTTTCCCCCCGTATCCGAAGCATTGACGAACGTGTTATGGGCGACGAGTCCGTTCTCGAATGTGTTGGTTCCGATTGCGATATTTCTCTCGCCGCCTAAGCAGAGGTTGTTGA
>DSDX01000377.1 GCA_011048485.1 Candidatus Aminicenantota bacterium
AGGTCCGGGCCCGGGAACTCGAAGTCCCTGGACAGGCGCAGCCCCTCTTTCGGAAGACGGTCGATATCGATCACCAAGGATGTGTCCACGCGCAAACCTCGCCAAAAATTCAATTCATTATACCAATCAGGCGTTCGTTGTCAAATGGCCGGAACGGGCTTGAACGGGGCCGGTCGCGGGGTATAATACCCCCCATGGGCGGCTACGACACCCGGGTCGACTTCAAGGGGGAGACCTATATCGTCCAGACCCAGGACAAGGGACCCAGGGCCCAGTACATCGAGTCCCTCATCTACAGGTCGGGCCGCCTGCTGGCCACGAAGAGGGCCTTCTATACGCCTTTCCTGGGGCTTCCCGATGCCGCGGAGCGCATCGCTCGGATGCTGGAGGAGCAGCACAAGGCCATCCTCGGCCAGATCGTCGAAGGCAGGTACGACTGACCCCCGAACGGCTGGTCCTCGTCGACGGGAATTCCCTCCTCTACCGCTCCTACTACGCCGTCCGGGGCCTCTCCGCGCCCGGGGGCGAACCGACCGGGGCCATCTACGGCTTCCTCGGCTCCCTGCGCAAGCTCCTCGACGCCGAGAAGCCCGATTACCTGGCCGTCGTCTTCGACGTCAAGGGCCCGACGGTGCGCCACGAGGCGTACGACAAGTACAAGGCCCACCGCAAACCCATGCCCGACGACCTGGCCTCGCAGGTCCCCAGGTTGAAGGAGGTTCTCGCGGCCCTGCGGATCGGCACGGCCGAGTTCCCCAGGTACGAGGCCGACGACGCCATCGCCACCCTGGCCGAACGTGCCGCGGCGCGGGGGCTCCGGACGGTCGTCGTCACCACGGACAAGGACCTGCTCCAGCTCATCGACCCGGCCACGTCGGTCTGGAACCCGTCCAAGGAGATGGCCGTCGACGAGACCAACGTCAAGGAGGTCTTCGGGGTCGAGGCCGGGGCGGTCGTCGACGTCCTGTCCCTGTGGGGCGACCCGTCGGACAACGTCCCCGGCGTGCCCGGGATCGGCGAGAAGACGGCCAAGTCGCTGATCGGGGAGTTCGGTTCCCTCGACCATCTCCTGGCCAATGTCGACAAGGTCAAGAACCCGCGCATCCGGGAGAAGCTCAAGGCCCCGGAGAGCCGGGAGCTCATCGAGCTCAGCCGCACGCTGGTCACGGTCCGCCGCGACCTCGACCTCGATCTCGACCTCGACCGGTACGCCGTCCGGGAGCCCGACGAGACAGAGACCGTCCGCCTCTTCGGGGAGCTCGACTTCTCTTCCCTTCTCGGCGACTTCTTGAGGCCGGCGCGGCCGGCCGGACGCGACTACCGGACGATCCTCGAGGAGGGCGAGCTCCGGTCGCTCGCCGCCCGCGTCGCCGAGGCCGGGCTGGTGGCCCTCGATACCGAGACGACCTCGCCCGATCCGACCCGGGCCGGCCTGGTCGGCTTGTCCTTGTCCCTCGTCCCCGGAGAGGCCTTCTATGTCCCCGTGGGGCACGACTATCTGGGCGCCCCGGCCCAGATCCCCAAGGCGCGCGCCCTGGACATCCTGCGGCCCGTCCTCGAGGGCGAGGGGGTCCTGAAGACGGGCCAGAATATCAAGTACGACCTGATCGTCCTCGCGCGCGAGGGCGTCCGGCTGGCCGGCATCGCGCGCGATACCATGGTCCTGTCCTACCTGCTGGAGCCGAACTGGGGCCGGCACGGGCTCGACAAGCTGGCCCTCCGCTATCTCCGGGAGCCCAAGACCCCCTACGAGGCGGTCGCCGGCAAGGGCAAGAACGAGCTGACCATGGACAAGGTCCCTATCGATAGGGCCGCCCCGTACGCCTGCGAGGACGCCGCCTTCGCCCTGGAGCTCGGCGACATCCTCTGGGACAAGGTCCGGGAGAGGAAGCTCGACCGCCTCTACGAGGAGATCGAGCGGCCCCTCATCGCCCTCCTGGCCCGGATGGAGATCAACGGGGTGCGCGTCGATCCCGCCGTGCTCGGGGCCATGTCCGCGGAGCTCGACGGGGAGATCGGGCGACTTGAAAAGGATATCCACCGGCTCGCCGGCTGCGTCTTCAACATCAACTCGCCCCGGCAGCTGGCCGACGTCCTCTTCCGCAAGCTCGGCCTGCAGGCCGGCCGCCGGACCAAGGTCACCAAGGGTTTCTCGACCTCGATCGACATCCTCGAGGAGCTGGCCGAGAGCCATCCGGTGGCCCGCCACGTCCTCGAATACAGGCAACTGGCCAAGCTCAAGTCCACCTACGCCGACGCCCTGCCGCAGCTCATCAACCCGGCCACGGGACGCATCCACACCTCCTACAATCAGACCGTGGCCTCGACCGGGCGCCTGTCCTCGAGCGACCCGAATCTCCAGAACATCCCGGCCCGGGGACCGTGGGGGACGCGCTTCCGGAGGGCCTTCATCCCGGACCAGGGGCATGTCCTGCTGGCCGCCGATTACTCGCAGGTCGAGCTCCGCGTCCTGGCCCACCTTTCGGGCGACCCGACCCTCCTCGAGACGTTCCGGGCCGGCCGGGACGTGCACGAGGAAACGGCCCGGCTCGTCTTCGGGGAATCCGCCGGGG
>DSDX01000301.1 GCA_011048485.1 Candidatus Aminicenantota bacterium
GTTCAGGTGCTCGACCCCGACGACGAACTCGGGCATCTTCCTGCGCGTCCCCGAGGTCCCGGTGAGCGACGATTACATCTATCACGCGATCGAGGTCCAGATCGACGACGCCTCGAAGGGCATCCACCACACCGGCGCGGCCTACGACATCGAGGCCCCCCGGGCCCAGGCCTCGGCCCCGACGGGGGAATGGAACCACATCCGCATCACGTTCAGGGGCATGCGCCTCGAGGTCGTCCTCAACGGGACAACGGTCCTCGACTGGGACGCCCGCCCCGGCGGGAAGGTCAGGGACCTATCCCCCCGGGGCTACATCGGCCTTCAGAACCACGACAGCCAGTCGCCTCCCTCGTTCCGGAACATCTACCTTAGGGAGCTCTGAGCCCGCCGCCGGGCTCCGGGCCGGGGGCTAGAAGCCCGGGCTGATGCTCAGCTGGAGATGCCAGCCCCGGACCGGCCTGTCGATAGGGTAGACGTAATTGAGGCCGAGGATCAAGTAGCCGAAGAGGTTCGTCCGGACCCCGATACCGACGCTTTGGATCGGTTTGCGCGTCCCGCCGCTCAGGAACCAGGGCTTGACCAGGTCCGGCTGGGGATTCCCCTCGTCGTCGTAGCCTCCCCACCAACTGCCCGGCGATGCGGCCCAGGCCAGGCCCACGTCATAGAATCCGTAGAACTCGAGCGGCCAGGCGCCGTAATAGCCCTTGCCCAGCCCGAGGAGGCCCAGGAGCGGAAAGCGCAGCTCGGCGTTGGCCACGATCATGCGGCTGCCGTAGAGCCGCCCGAAGTCAAAGGCCTGGCTCGGGTCCTCATCGTATGCGAACAGCTCGTCTTGGGAGTAGGATTCGTAGCCGCGGACGAGGTCCCAATAGGCGATATAGAGCGGATAGAATCGACTGTCTTCCGAGCCTTTCCCGTAGCGTCCCATATGCATGGCCCGGAAGGCCAGCGTGAAAGGCCGGACGGGCATGAAGTACTTGCGGAAATCCGCCACCAGCGTTGTGAAGTTGATGTTCCCCACGGTAGGCGTGACCGAGACGCCGATGTTCCCGCCCATGATGGGGCTGGTCGCGCCGAAGATGCCCGTGTCGTGGAAGTAGCCGGCCGTGAGATAGCCGTAGCTGAGGCTGGGGGGCATGTCGTCGGGCTTGAATTTCTGGTAATCGAGGAGATAGCCCGAGACGTCGTAGATGTACTGGTAGATCATGTGATGGTAATCTTGGATCCGGAAGCCGCCGCTGAGCTGGAACCGGCTGACCTGGCTGAGCGGATAGGCCCCGAACAGGGAGATGTCGTAGTTGATGAGCCGGATGATGTCCTCCTGCTCGACGTAGAAGCCGGTCATGGGATCCTGCATGAAGGAGTAGTACCCGTAGGGGTAGACGATCCGCTGGGCCGCGGCGCCCCAGTTGAGCCGGGACTTGTTGTTGAGATAGCCGACGACTCCCGAGGTGTCGATGAGCCGGGACCCGGTGAACGCGGTCGTGACGATGGTGTGATAGCCGAGCATGTCGCTCCAATAGGCCGCGACGCCGCCCGCGCCGTAGGTCCCGTAGCGGTCGACGCCGACGGCCACGTTCGGGGGCGAGACGTAATCGAGACCCAGCTTGGGCTTATAGGGGACGATGGCGAAGCTGGTGTCTTTGGGCAGCCCAAAGAGGGGATTCTTGAGAAGCCCGAGCAGCGAGCCTTCGGGCTCGGTCCGTGGGGGCAGGATGCCCGGGTCACGGTCGAACTGGGCCAGGAACGCCTGGCCCCGGAGGGTCGACTCGTCGTCGATCGAATAGACCGTATAGTATCCGTCCTTGTAGCCGGAAAAGACGACCCGGCCCGTGTCCGTGGCGACCGAGAGGGACGGGCTCAGCTCGGTGATCCCGGCGATGCCCGTATAGAGATTGGTGACCTGGGCGAGCTGGGCCGAGGCGACGTCGATCCGATAGAGATCGGTCTTGCCGTTCTGGTCCGAGAGGAAATAGAGGGAGGCGGAATCGGGCGCCCATTGGGGATTGATGTTCTTGCCCGTCGGGAAGGCCAGGAGCCTCTCGACCTGGCCCGACTCGACGTCGAGAAGGGCGAGCTCGTAGTTCCCGATATCGACCCACTCGAGGTTGGTCGAGAACCTCTCGGTGACGAAGGCGATGGTCCGGCCGTCGGGCGACCAGGCCGGCTGGAGGTCGGCGAAGGGATCTCGGGTCATCTGCTTGAGGACGTTGTCCTGGAGGTCGTAGATGAAGAGGTCGGAAACGCCGCCGGCCAGGCCGGTGAAGGTGACATAGCGGCCGTCGGGGGACCAGGAGGGGCTGAGGATCTCGGCCAGCTCGTCGAACTTGATTTCCCTCTCGATCCTGTCCTTGCCGATGTCGAAGATCGCCAGGATGGGCCGGCCCTTGGCCACGGCGCCGAAGACGAACTTCTCCCCCTTGGCATCCCAGGAGCCGGCGGATTTGATGAATTGGATGCTCTCGAAATGGGGGTCGATGGCCGTGCTGATGATCTTGCGGCGGATCTTGCCCGTCTCGGTGTCGGCCAGGTAGAGGTCGATCGAGAACAGGTCCCGGGTCGACAGGAAGA
>DSDX01000223.1 GCA_011048485.1 Candidatus Aminicenantota bacterium
AAGTACCTCATCTGCAACGGCGACGAGGGGGACCCCGGGGCGTTCATGGACCGGTCCGTCCTCGAGGCCGATCCGCACGCCGTCCTGGAAGGGATGATCATCGGGGCCAAGGCCGTCGGCGCGGCCCGGGGCTTCATCTATATCCGCGACGAATACCCCCTGGCCGTCTCCCGCGTCGGCCTGGCCCTGAAGCAGGCCCGGGAGATGGGCCTGCTGGGCCGGGACATCCTGGGCACGGGCTTCGACTTCGATCTCGAGATCGTCCGCGGGGCCGGCGCCTTCGTGTCGGGCGAGGAGACGGCCTTGATCGCCTCGATCGAGGGCCAGCGGGCCTACCCCCGCCAGCGCCCCCCCTACCCCGCCCAGAGCGGCCTGTGGGGGCGGCCGACGGTGATCAACAACGTCGAGACCTGGGCCAACGTGCCCTCGATCATCCGCCGGGGCGCCGAGTGGTTCGCGGGCCTGGGGACGGAGACCAGCAAGGGCACGAAGATCTTCTCCCTGGTCGGCAAGATCAACAACACGGGCCTCGTCGAGGTCCCCATGGGCATCCGCCTGCGGGACATCATCTTCGGCATCGGGGGCGGCATCCCCAAGGGCCGGGACTTCAAGGCCGTCCAGATCGGGGGCCCGTCGGGGGGCTGCATCCCCAAGGACCTCCTCGATCTGCCCATCGACTACGAGAGCCTGACTCAGGCCGGGGCCATGATGGGCTCGGGCGGCATGATCGTCATGGATGAGGACACCTGCATGGTGGACATCGCCCTGTACTTCCTGCGCTTCACCCAGGAGGAGTCCTGCGGCAAGTGCTCGCCCTGCCGGATCGGCACCCGGCAGATGGCCGAGATCCTGGCCCGCATCACGGCCGGCGAGGGCACGCTCGACGACCTGGCCAAGCTCGAGGAGCTGGCCTCGACGGTCAAGCGGGGCTCCCTCTGCGGCCTGGGCCAGACCTCCCCCAATCCCGTGCTGTCCACGCTGCGCTATTTCCGGGACGAGTATCTGGCCCATATCGTGGACCGCGCCTGTCCGGCCCGGGTCTGCAAGAACCTGATCGCCTACGAGATCGATCCCGCCAAGTGCGTCGGGTGCCTGCTCTGCCTCAAGAGCTGCCCGGCGGACGCCATCTCCGGCGAGCGCAAGAAGGTCCACGTCATCGACCAGGCCGCCTGCATCAAGTGCGGGGCCTGTTTCAACGTCTGCCCGCCCAAGGTCCAGGCCGTGGTCAAGCACACCGGGGAGCGGGCCCGGGCCCTGGAAGGAGGGGCCGGCGGCCGGAAGGACCCATGAAGCTCACGATCGACGGACGCGAGATCACGGTGGCGGGCCGGGCCACCCTGCTCGAGACGGCCCGGGCGAACGGCATCGAGATCCCCTCGCTCTGCGACCACCCCCATCTCGCGCCCTACGCCGCCTGCCGGCTCTGCCTGGTCGAGGTCAAGGGCCGGCGGGGCTACGTCCCGGCCTGTAGCACCGAGGCCGAGGAAGGGATGGAGGTCGCCACCGCGACGCCCGACCTGCAGGCCCTGCGGCGGGGCATCCTCGAGCTCATTCTGGCCGAGCACCCCCACGCCTGCCTGATCTGCGCCGAGAAGCCGTCCTGCGACGAATACAAGTCGACCATCCGCAAGACGGGCGAAGTGACCGGCTGCGTCCTTTGCCCGGCCAACGGGCGGTGCGAGCTCCAAAAGGTCGTCGAGGCCGTGGGGCTGAGCCTCGTCCCCTTCCCCAGCCATCGCCGCCCCGGCGAGGTCCGCCGGGACGACCCGTTCATCGACCGCGACAACGCCCTCTGCATTCTCTGCGGGCGGTGCGTCCGGGTCTGCCAGGAGGTCCGGGGCGCCAACGTCCTGACCTTCGTTTCCCGGGGCTCGGAGACCGTCGTCGGCACCGTCCTCGACCGGCGCCTCCTGGATTCGGGATGCCAGTTCTGCGGCGCGTGCGTGGACGTCTGCCCGACAGGCTCCCTCGCCGAGCGGGCGACCCGCTACGACCGGCCGCCCGAGGCCGAGGTCAAGGCCGTCTGCACGCTCTGCGGCCAGGGCTGCGGGCTCCTTGTCCGGACCCGGGAGGGACGGGTCGCGGGGACCGCCCCCGATCCCGAAGGCCCCGTCAATCGCGGCCAAGCCTGTGTCAAGGGCCGGTTCCTCGTCCGGCCGGCCCTCGGGCATCCGAGCCGGCTGCTCCGGCCTCTCATCCGGGAGAACGGCGCCCTGCGCGAGGCCCCCTGGGAGGAAGCTCTGACGCTGGCCGCGACCCGGCTGGCCGCCCTCGGCCCCGGCCGGGTCGCCGTCACCGCGTCGGCCCAGAGCTCCTGCGAAGACCTTTACCTCCTTCACCGGTTCGCCTCCGAGATCCTGCGCGCTCCCGGCCCGACCGGTCCTTGGACGGCCTCCGCCGCCGCCGGGCTGACGGAGATGGCCGCGGCGAGCGGCCGGGCGGTCCCTCAGAACGTGCGATTCGCCGATATCTCCGGGGCCGGGACCATCATTGTCGTCGGCGAGGACCTTCCGTCGACCCAGCCCATCGTGAACCTTCACATCCAAAGGGCCGCTTCGAAC
>DSDX01000272.1 GCA_011048485.1 Candidatus Aminicenantota bacterium
CGGCCCCGGCCGCGGCGAAGAGGAACCCACCGGCGCTGCCCTCCCAGCTCTTGTTGGGGCTGGCGATAGGGGTCATCTTGTGCCGGCCCAGGGGCTTGCCGACGAGGAAGGCCCCGGTGTCGCCGAGGAAGACGATCGCGGCCAGGAAATAGAGATAGTAAGGCCCCGCCTCGACGCGGACGCGGAATAGGAAGCTGAGGGGGAAGGCGATATAGAAGATCCCCACCAAGGTCGAGGCGAACGAGCCGGGGAAGCGGTCCAGCTTGGCGGTGCTGTTGGTCGCGGCCACATAATAGACCCCGGCCAAGAGGATGCTGGCCATGAGGGCGGCGTCGAGCGGGAACGCGGGCACGAAAAAGGTCAGCAGGACCAGGGCGGCCAGGACGGCCCCCAGGGCCTTCTGAGGGGCCAATCCCTTCTTTTCCATCAAGTTATAGAACTCGCGGAGCGCCGCCAGGAGGAAGGCCAGGCCGAACAGGAAGAAGGCCCAGTTCGGGGCGTACTGGATGAGGACGAAAACGGCCCCGAGCAGGATGGCGGCCGTGAGGGTGCGCTTGATGAGGTTCATGCGGGCTCACGTCCTTCCGCGGGAGCGCCGGGCGGGGGCCCGGACGTCGCCGTAGCGGCGGTCCCGCTTCTGATAGTCGAGGACGGCCTCGAGGAGATGGCGCCTGCGGAAATCCGGCCACAGAACAGGCGTGACATGGATCTCGGCGTAGGCGATCTGCCAGAGGAGGAAGTTCGACACCCTCAACTCGCCGCTCGTCCGGATGAGGAGGTCGGGATCAGGCATGCCGGCCGTGGCAAGATGGGCGGCGAAAGCCGTCTCGTCGAGGTTTCCGGGGGAGACGCGCCCCTCGGTGACGATCCGCCGGGCCGCGTCGACGATGTCCTGGCGGCCGCCGTAATTGAGGGCAAAGACGACCGTCATGCGCCGGTTGTCGCGCGTCAGCGCCTCGACCCTTTCGAGCTCCCTGAGAGCGGTCCGGGGGATGCCTTCTCTCCGCCCGATGATCCGGAGCCTGAGGTCATTGTCGACGAGCAGGCTGACGTCCTTGCCGAGATGCTCCCGGAGCAGCCGCCACAGGCGGCCGACCTCGGCGGCGGGCCTCTTCCAGTTCTCGCTGGAGAAGGCGTAGAGCGTCAGGAAATCGATGCCCAGCCGGGCGGCGGCCTCGACGGTCTCCCGGACGGAGACGGCGCCGGCGTCGTGGCCCTGGGCCCGCGGCAGGCCCCTCTGCTCGGCCCAGCGGCCGTTGCCGTCCATGATCACGGCGATATGGCCGGGCAGGCGGCAGAGATCGATCTTGAGGAGAAGGTCGTGTTCTTCGGTCCCGGGTGGGAAGAAGGCCTCGAGGTGACTCTCCATCGGCCCCCCATTATAGCATAAGGTGGACCGCCTCGGACGATTCTGCTAAAGTGGTTGACCTGGAGAAAAACCCATGTGCCTGGCCGTACCCGCCAAGATCACCCGGATCGACGAACCTGGCCAGGGCGTCGCCAACTACATGGGGTCCGAGGTCAAGGTCAACCTGAGCCTGGTGCCGTCCGCCCAGCGGGGCGACTGGGTCATCATCCACGCCGGCTTCGCCATTTCGGTCATGGACGCCGAGGAGGCCCGCGAAACGCTGCGCCTTTTCAAGGAGCTGGCCGAGACGTCCCGAGATGAAGGAGCTTAGGGACCCGGCGGCCATCCGGCGCCTCCTCGCGGACATCGAACAGAGAGCCCGCGCGTTGGGCCGGACGCCGCGGATCATGGAGGTCTGCGGCACCCACACGATGGCCCTTTTTAAGAACGGCCTGACGCCGCTCCTCGCCGAGGCCGGCGTCGAGATGGTCTCGGGCCCTGGATGTCCGGTCTGCATCACGCCGAACGGCATTCACGAGGCGGCCATCGCCATCGTCACGGGGACCGAGGGCCTGACCCTGGCCGCCTTCGGGGACATGACCCGCGTCCCGACCCGGAAGGGCTCCCTGCAGACCGCCGTGCCCGCCAAGGACTCGCGCCTGAGGATCGTCTACTCGCCCGAGGACGCCCTGGAGGAGGCCCGCCGCGACCCGTCCCGGCCGGTGGTTTTCTACGGGGCCGGCTTCGAGACGACCATCCCGTCCATCGCTTACACCGCCAAGCGGGCCGCGGCCGAGGGGTTGAGGAACTACGCCGTGCTGCCCGCCCTCTGGCTCATTCCGCCGGCCCTGCGGGCCATCCTCGAGGCCGGCGAGGTCGCCGTCGACGGCTTCCTCTATCCGGGCCACGTCAGCGCCATCATCGGGACGGGGCCGTACGAGTTCGTGGCCCGCGAGTTCGGCGTCCCCGGGGCCGTCGCGGGCTTCGAGCCCGGCGACATCCTCCTGGCCATCCGCTCCGTCTTGGACCAGGCCCTCGCGGGCGAGCCGGGCGTGGAGCTCGAATACGCGCGGGCCATCGGCCGTGACGGGAACGCGACGGCGCGCGCGCTCATGGACGAAATCTTCGAGCCGTTCGACGCCGCCTGGCGGGGCCTGGGGACGATCCCTGGAAGCGGCCTCAGGTTCAGGAAGGCGTTCGCCGGGTTTGACG
>DSDX01000396.1 GCA_011048485.1 Candidatus Aminicenantota bacterium
ATCGTGGCCAAGTCCTTCCAATGGTCCTTCGAATTGATGCCCTCGAGGCCGAGCTTGTTCGCCGCCGGCGCTAGGCCGGGCTTGTCGAGAAGGCCGGTCAGGGTGGTGATGCCCGGGAGCCGGACGCCCTCTGAGTTTTTGTAGATTATGTGCTGGCGAGAGTGTTGAGAAACCTCAGTCTTTCTTGCCCTTGCCACGACGGCCTCCCCTCTTCTCCTTCTTCTCCTGGTCCATCCGAGAAGCGACGTACATATCGATCAGCTTGCCGATGTTCTGGAGGGCCCTGAAGACAGCATCCGGATCGCCGGCTTCCATCGACAAATTCCCAAACTTGTCGCGGACGAAGACGCCTTTGCCGCGGTTCTTCGGGAGCCGCTGGAGCTCAAAGAGCCACTTTTTGAAATCCTTGTAATCGAGGGCCTTCTCCTCCAGGACCCGCTTGACCATTTCGATGTTGGCCCTGTGTGCCTTTTTCTGCTCCGGCGTGAGCTCGGGCTCAGGCCCGTCCGTCATGTCGGCGATCTCTTCGCCCGGGTCGTCCTCGGGCTCCGGGCCAGGATCGTCGTCCTCGTCGGAGTCGGCGGGGGCCGGGGCCCGGGGAGGAGGTGCCGTGGCCCCGGGTTTCCCGGCCGTCCCCGCCGACCCCTTCTTGGATTCCTTCTCGGCCTGGCGCTTCGTCTCGACGACCTCGACGGGCCCCTTAGGCAGCGTTTCATGCTGGACCGGCATTTCCTCGGCCGTGTAGGGCATCCCGCCGAGCTCGTCGGGGAAGGCCATCCGCATCGCCTGGGCGATAGCGACCTTCTTGAGCATGGTCCTGGGCTTCTTGCGCCAGAACTTCGTGACGTAGGGCTTGCCGTCCCTCCCCTTCCCGTGCTGGACGTATTCGGAGTAGTAGACCTCATGCTCCAGGGGCTGCGGCCAATCCTTCCGCCAGATCTTTGCCCAGGCTTTGATGGGAACTCCTGTCTTGGGGTCGTCGACCGTGCCGGTGGCCATGCCGGCCCATTTGTCCGTGCGCTCGGCCCGTTTCAGGTAGCTCTCGTAGCCGACGACGAAGGACGCCTTCTCCTTCGGGTCATACTTGATGAGGTAGATCTCACGCTTGAACGGATTAAGGCCATACATGGCGCAGACGTTGAGGAATAGGGCGACCTCCTGGGGCGAAGCGTGAGGATTGACGAGCTTGACGATGTTATCTTTGGTGAGCGGGATGACGGCCGCATCGTCCACGGCTTTGACCAGGGCGGTCGAAGGGGCTTTGGCTGCTTTGGTCATGGTCTTCTCCTGCGGACCAGCCGCTTGCGGTCAGAGGCCTCCCGGTCGAGGAATGCCACTACCCGGTCCATCCTGAATCTGACCAGCCGGCCGATCTTGATGTGAGGGAGCCCGGCCCGAACGAGGCGGTTGACGGTCGACCTTGAGACGCGGAGCTCCTCAGCCAGCTCCTCCACTGAGACTAGAAGTGCCATATGTCTTCGGTCTTGCATCCGAGGGCCGCGGAGATCTTGAGCGCGGTCGAGACTCTAGGGTCCCGAGTCCTGTGGATGAGCTTGTTGATAGTGTCTCGGTCGAGGCCGACCGCCCTGGCAAGGCGGCTCTGGCTCCACCCTTTCCTCTTGAGGATGGCCAGAACGTTGTTCTGAAGAATTGGAGTTTTCCTTAGCATGACTCCTCCATAATAACGGACCTTTAGCATCGTTCATATACTATATGACTGTCATAATATGTCCGGGTTGTTAAATGTCAAGCGATATGGGTAAGTTATAATTATTTTATGTCTGATACTTGACATATGCTAATTAGCAGTCTATAGTAGTGCTCGGTTAAGGGGCTAATCAGGACTAGCCGCAAGCGAATGGAGAAAGGAGGGCTTAGTGAGCCTTGCGAGCTGTCTCAAAGAGTTTCGGGAAGAGCGAAACTGGACACAGGGCGAACTCCATCGTAGGACAGGGCTGGAACGGTCTTATCTGAGCCGGCTTGAGAGCGGAAAGGTTCAAGACCTCAGCCTGAAAAACGCGATGCTGATCTGCCAGGCCTTCGGCATCACCGTGGAGCAATTTGCAGAGCGCTGCTTCAAGCAACAGGACGATGCCGACGCCGGGCCGAGTCCCGGCTAAAGGCCAGGTGCGAGGGTTTCTTACAGATGACGGTCTACGCCCGGGGCCGTTGGTATCATTATCAAAAGATCATAGGTGGGATTAAATATCGTCGGGCCCTCAACGTCCAAAAGGGGCAGGAGAGTCGGCTCAAGGCCCGGATCGAACAGGTTGAAGACGAAATCTATGCCAGCCATTACAACGTCCCCGCAGAAAGGCGACGCCCCATAAAGCTGTCTGAGTTCACCCCCGTCTACTATGAGCGGAAGGCTTCAAAGAAAAGCCTCGACCGCGACCGCCAGCGGCTTCCTGTAATCCAGACGACAATCGGCGACCGGTTCCTTTCTGCCTATGGGCCAGCTCATTTTCAGCGCCTCGAGTCCGCGCTTCTCGAAAAGAAGCTCTCCCCCGCCACCGTCAACCGATACTTCCAGCTCCTCCGCGGCCTCTTCTC
>DSDX01000146.1 GCA_011048485.1 Candidatus Aminicenantota bacterium
TGAGCTACGGAAACGCCAAGCCTCCTGACGGCTCGACCATCGAGACCTGGGACGGGCGGCTCTGGGTCGGAGGCGTCCCCGGCTACGAGGAGTTCCTTTTCCCCTCGGGCCTCGACACGCCCGAGCAATTCGACATGACCTTCAACCTCATGCTGAGGGAGCGGGAGGCAGGGAAAGTCCTCCGGATCATGGAGTTTTCGAACGAGCTCTGGGCCTTCAAGGCGGCGTCCATCTGGAAGGTCGCCAGGACCGGCGACAGCTACATCGTCGACAAGCTCGTCGAAGACGTCGGCCTGGGGGCCGTCGGCTCGGCGGTCCGGTGCGGGAAGGACATGCTTGTCTTCCTCTCGAATCACAAGAGAATTGAGATCCTCACGCCGACAGGCCTCGCCCAGGCCGAGTTCCCCATCTCGGCGAAGGTCAAGGAAACGCTGGCCTCCATCAACACGGCGGTCATCCACAAGTGCGCCGCCGGGAACTACGTTGAGAGGGGCGAGTATCGCCTGGCCGTCCCGACCGGATCGAACACGGAGCCCGATACGGTCATCGTCTTCAACTACCTCCGCGGGACCTTCGGCCTCGACGATTACGCCTACAGTCCGACGTCGATGAACCTGACCGATTACGCGGCCGGGTCGAGAGCGCTTCTTCTGGGCTCGTCTTCAGGCGGTCTCTACCGCGCCGACGAGGCGGCGTCCACGGACGACGGGGCGGGGATCACTATGGACGTCCAGACCGGATGGCTTACGACGCCCAACAAGGTCAAGATCTTCAAGCTCTTCCTCGATTACGTCCTACCGGAAACGAAGGCCATGAGCTTCCGGATCTACAAGAACTTCGAGGGGACGCCGGCCTGGGACAAGACGCTCGACGGGAACACCCCCGCCGGCGCGGACCCCGAGCTGCGGAACACCATCCGGGCAAAGCTCGGCATGGCCGTTCAGGGCAAAGCGTTCTCGTTCCGGTTCGTGAACTCCGACGACGCCAAGATCAAGGTGTCCCAGATCAACGCCGTTGTCATTCACAGGGAAAAGGGCCAGGGGGTCCAGGCGGCATGAAAGAGCTGACGAAGGCCGACATCCAGCGGATCGTGTCCGCGGAGATCGAGAAGCGCGGTCTTTCTCGCCTGGCATCGATGTTCGCTCGGGAGCACAACGTCCCCCGGGGGACCCACAAGGCCGACGCGGTCGCTGAGGCCGCGTCTATCGATGCCGATACGCTCGACGGGCTGGATGCTTCGGCCTTCGCGCTCGTCGGGCACAAACACCCCGAGTACCTTTCGGGCAGCTACGACGCCGAATACAAGTCTCTGTGCGTCAGCACGGAATAGGAGGGCATGATGGCTAACTACAGAGTCCCGGTCCTGGAGCAATTCTCCTGGCAGCCGCCGGTCATGAGCGGGTCCCTAACCGCCCCTCCAGGGAGTCCGGTCAAGGGGGACCGTTATATCGTCGCCGATCCGGCGACGGGCGACTGGCTCGGGCAAGAAGACAAGATCGCGACCTACACAGGCTCGGGTTGGCTTTTCGACGCCCCGGTCAACAACTGGGTCGTCTTCGTGGATGACGCGGAGAAGGCCCTCCGCTACGACGGATCGGCGACGCATTGGGTGGATCTCACCACAGCGCCGAGATCCCACCATAGTACCCACGAATTCGCCGGGAGTGACGCCATCAAGCTCGATGCCCTCGATACCCCTGACGATACGACAACGCTCGACGCCACAACCTCAAGACACGGGCTTCTCCCCAAGCTCGGCGGGGGGACCACGAACTTCCTTAGGGCCGACGGGACATGGGTGGCTCCGCCAACCCCGTCGACGCCGACCGGGACGGGCTTCAGGCACGTCACAAGCGGAGTTGAGGATGCGGCCTCGAAGCTCGTCGAGAACGCCGACGTAGCCGCGGCCGCCGGGATCGCCGAGAGCAAGTTGTCCCTCAATTATGCGACGCACTCCCCGGCCAACGACCCGACTGCGGATCAAAAAGCCGCCTTGGCCGGGACCTCGGGAACGCCCGGCGCCGCGAACAAGTACGTCACGGACCAGGACGGGCGGCTTCCGACCTACGACGCCTCCTACAAGTGCCTGATGTTCGAGATCTGAGGTATGAAGGATGACGATCTACCGGGCCCCCGACCTTGACACCTTCGCCTGGCAGCCGCCGGTGAAGGACAAGGATCTCACGTCCCCGCCGGGCTCCCCCACGAAGGGCGACCGCTACATCGTGGGGGCCTCGGCGACAGGCGATTGGGCAGGGCACGACAATCAGATCGCCTACTACAGCGGCTCCGCATGGGTTTTCCTGACCCTCGCCGAGGGCCAGATGTGTTGGGTGGAGGACGAGAACAAGGTCTACAAGTATGACGGATCGGCATGGGCCGTGCTGGTTCCTGAGTCGAGCGGAGGCCTCGGCTACGCCCTCCAAGGCGCAGGGGCCAACCTCGCTTCGGTTAGCGACGGCGCCACCTACTATTTCGGCGGCCAGCCGGCCCTAGTCCCGTCCAATATCTCCGCCTACCATCGCTTTTACGTTCCCAAGGCCGGGACCATCA
>DSDX01000094.1 GCA_011048485.1 Candidatus Aminicenantota bacterium
GACCGAGACCGTCGTGGCCAGGGCCATCAGAGACGATGTATCGGTCTCCCCGGCCCGGGCCTGGGCCCGCGCGAAATGCTCCCGGGCCTTGGCCGCGTCGCCGCCCAGGTATTCGGGCAGCGACCCGTAGTAGCCGACATAGAAGGAGTCCAGCGCGCCGCGGCCGTACCCGGGCTCGAGGGCCTCGATCCGCTCGATCATGGCCCGGGTCCGCGGCACCGTCTGACCGAGGTCCATGTCGAAAGGATCGACCGCGAAGGCGGCCAGCCAGCCGAGGGCGGCCCAATAGAGGACGTCCAGGTCCTCGCGGCCGAACGGGGCCATGGCCGCGCCGTAATCCCTGGCCTTGAGCTGGGACCGGATCCGCGGGTTCCTCTTCTCGAGGCTCACGAACAGCATGTCCCGGCCCCGGAGGTAGAGGTTCTTGGCCCGGGCCAGCAGGTACTCCCGGCGCTCGACGTCGCGGCGGGGCGTCATGTCCGCGGGCGTCTCGACAAAGGCGTTGGCGTACATGATGTAGAGGCTCCCGGTGCGAAGCCGCAGGCCGTCGTGGGCCGGGAGGGAGGCCAGGAGCGTCTCGTAGAGCTTGATGGCGAAGGGCATGGCGTCCGCGACGAGGTCGGGATCGTTGTCCGAGCTGAAGACGTCCGAGGACGACGGCCCGGAGAGCATCCCGGCGACCTTTTTCAGGGCCAGCTTCTCGATCGAGCAAGCGGCGAAGGACGCGGTCAGGACGAGGGCGAGGGCGAGGGCAAGAGCCAGGGCGCGGCCTCGAACCGGAGCCTTGTCGCGCGTCGATCTAGGCGCCATCAGATCTCTCCACAGGCAGGAACCGAGCCCGCCGCGTCGTCGTGGCAGCCACCCCGATCCTGTACCAATTAGAATAGGCCCCGGCCGGACCTAAGTCAAATCCGGGAGGGCAAAGCGAGCGCTGCGGGTTCCTGGCAGGGTCAGGCCTCCGGTTGCGCGAAAATCGTCCCTAGCGGAGTCTTCGAAGTGACCATCAGCGCCGCCCCGGAGCGACCCGGAGGGGCGGTGTTGGGAAAAACTCAAGAAAGAGCTCTTTTCCGTTATTCCGCAGAAGTCCGGCTTCGTGTCTCTCCGCCGTCCTTCCGCCCTCCGCTCACTTTGTTCGGTTCGGCCGGTAGGCCGGGGAGCAAGAGGCCATGTCCTGAGCCTCGCCTCCGTCGGGTTCGGAGCGTGCCGAGGCGCCGGCGGCGCGCAACCGGGGATTCGATGCGCATGCGGAGCATCCCGGAAGTAGGGAAAGAGTTGAGTGATCAGCCCGGCCCGATCGCCCCGCGCGGCCTGCGCTTGAAATAGAGGTAGACGGGGATGCCGGCCAGGGCCGTGGCGATGGCGATGAGCGACTCGACCGGCCGGCGCAGGAAGGCCAGGACGAGGATGGCCGAGCCAAAGAGGATGTAGACGGCGGAGGCGACGGGGTAGCCGGGGAGCTTCACGGCGCTCCGGCCGGACCGTCGCAGCTTGAAGACGCCCAGGACCGCCAGCAGGGGGAAGATGCCCAGGGAGAATCCCATGTAGGTCAGCAGCTGGTCGAAGGTCCCCAGGAAGACCATGACGATGGCGATCGCGCCCTGGAGGACGATCGAGCGGGCCGGGACGCTGTGCTTCGGGTCGACCCGGGCGATCGACTTGAAGAAGATGCCGTCCCGGGCCATCGAGTAGTAAACGCGCGGGCCGAGGATGAGATAGGCGCTGAGCGAGGAGAAGAAGGCGAAGGAGATGATGAGCGAGAGGACCGCCTCGGCGGACCGGCCGAAGAGGTTGCCCGCGGCCAGGCCGCCTATGGAGATGACCCCTTCCATCTCGGCCGGCGGGATGGCGTAGACATAGAAGAGATTGAGGGCGGCGTAGAGGACCATGACCACGCCCGTGCCGAGGAGCAGCGAGCGGGGTAGGTTGCGCGCGGGGTCGCGGACCTCGGAGCCGATGTAGGCCGAGGCGTTCCAGCCGCTGTAGGCGAACATGATCCACATGAGCGACAGGCCCATCGTCTGGAAGCCGGCGAAATCGAAACGGAAGGGCGTCGCGGCGGCGAAATGGGAGAAGCTGCCCCGCCCGATGGCGAAGCCCGCGGCGACGAGCCCGACGATGAGCAGGATCTTCAGCCCCGTCAGGGCGTTCTGGACGCGGGCCCCGGCCTCGAGCCCCCGGGTGTGGATGAAGGTGAAGGCAGCGATGATGACGACGGCGTAGAGCTTCTTCATGATCACGGCCTCGTTCTCCGCGGGGAAGAGGCCGGGGCGCAGCAGGCCGGGGAAGGCCCGGGCCAGGTATTCCGAGAACCCGATGGCCGAGGCGGCGATGGGGGCGGAGAAGCCGACGAAGAACGAGACCCAGCCGGAGAGGAAGCCGAGGACGGGGTGATAGAGCCGCGAGAGGAAGGCGTACTCCCCGCCGGCGTGGGGGATGGCCGCCCCGAGCTCGCCGTAGCTCAAGGCGCCGCAGAGCGCGATGAGGCCGCCGATGAGCCAGAGGGCCAGCATGACGACCGGATCGTGGAGGCCCTGCATCAGCAGGCC
>DSDX01000232.1 GCA_011048485.1 Candidatus Aminicenantota bacterium
GCGATGAGATGATCATGGGCACACAAAATAGCAAAAAACGCCTGCAAAAACAAAGCGGAAGGCGCGCGCCCTCGGGGCCCCCTATCTCAGCCAACCGACGGCCTTGAGGAAGTCGATGTAGCGGAGGAGGTCGTCGAAGGCGATCCCGGTCCCGGTCTCGGCTTGGGCCCAGCGGCGGATGACGGCCAGCGTCCGCTCGCCGTCGACATAATTGAGGACCGCGCGCCGCTCCGCGGGCGCGAGCCCGGTCTCTTTGACGGCGTCGGGACGCTCCTTGACGTAAGCCCGGTAGCGCTCGCTGCCCTCGAGCGAGAACTCCTGGCCCTTGACATCCGGGGCCAGGGCGG
The DNA here is from genome assembly GCA_011048485.1 of Candidatus Aminicenantota bacterium. Classification (GTDB taxonomy): domain Bacteria; phylum Acidobacteriota; class Aminicenantia; order Aminicenantales; family Saccharicenantaceae; genus RBG-16-66-30. The sequence goes on from DSDX01000232.1 coordinate 348, forward strand.
GCACGGCGGCGCCGGCCTTCCTCTCGGCCGGACCCGGCGTCCAGGCCCTGGGAGCTCTCGTCCCCAGCGCCGCGGCCCGGCGGGCGGCGAACGCGCGGATCTGCCGTTCGAGCGCCGCGCCGTAGAGGTCCCACTGCTCGACGTGCGCGGCCAGGGCGGCGCGGGCCCTGTCCGAGCCCGTGAAGATGTCGCGGACGCTCTCGACCGCGCCGCGCTCCCTGGTCACGGCCAAGGCGGCCAGGTCGAGGGCCCGGTTCATGGCCTGGCCCAGCCCCGCGCCCCCGCCGTCGCCCGTTCCGGCCCCGGCGACGAGCCCCATGGCCCGAGGCAATTCCCGCTCGCCGACCCTGGCGTAGCCGAAGCTCGAGACGGACTCGAGGAGCCCCGGCAGGACGTCGTCGTCGCAGTTGGCCGCCGCCCAGGCCGCCGCCGCCCCGATGAAGGCGATCCGCTTCATCTGGGTCGGGTCGGACTTGTCGGGCGTGTCCGTGTCGGCGTGGTACCACTGGTCGGGCCAGGTGAAGAGCTCGATGCCGGGGACGCCGACCGAGGGATTGTTGAAGCAGACGTGATCGCTCCCGCCGGTGGCCTGGTGGACGAAGTATCGGAAAGCGTCCCGCGATCCGTTCTTCTCCCAGAGCGGGCGCGGGAAGTACTGCCCGCCCGGCCGCCCGCGCGGCGAGTCGTTGAGATAGACGATGTCGTTAGTGCGCCAGACGTAGTTCATGATCGAGTTGACGAGCCCGTCGAGGTAGCTCGGCAGGTGGTTGGGGCACTCGCTCATGGTCATCACGGCGTTGTTCTTGCGCAGGGCCTCGCTGACCATGTCCATGTTGATGTTGACGCTGAAGCGGCCGGCGAAGCCCTCGGTCCGCTTGATCTGCTCGTATGTCCCGGAGATCTCCTGGGGCCAGAGGAACATGATCGTCCGGCGCGGGGCGGGGAGGAAGCCCTCGCGGATGAGCTTGGTGAGGGCCCGCAGGATCTCCAGCTGCACGGCGCAGCCGCCCATGTTGTCGTTGGCCCCGCGCTTGACGTAGCCCTCGAAGAGGTGGGCCGTGAAGATGACGCCCTTGCCGCCGGCCTCGGCGCCGGGGATGGCGCAGACGACGTTCTCGAACCGGTCGTCCTTCTTCTCGACGCGCGCCGCGGCCCGGACGACGACGGGGCGTCCGGCCTCGACGTCCTCGAGGAGCTCCGTCCACTGGCGCCACGAGACGTTGAAGCCGAAGCGGAGGTTCTCGAGGCCGGCGGTCGAGAGCCGGCCGTAGACGACCTGGTCGGGGTCGAAGTAGCGCTCGCGCGCGTTGAAGGAGATGACCCCGGCCACCCCGGCCGCGTCCAGGGCCTTGGCGTCGTCGCCGCGCGGCTGGCCCCACATCAGGGCGATCTTGCCAGCGACGCCGTCGCGCCGGCCGGCCTCGATCCAGGCTTTGGCTTCGTCGCCCGCGAACGGGGGGATGTAGACGAGCCCGGCCGTGAGGTCGAGCTCGGCCGGGGCCGAGGCGACGAGGGCCGGATCGGCCTCGAGCCGGGCGACGAGCCGCTTTTCGGGCTCGATCGTCCAGAGCTCGGCGGCAACGGGGTAATCGAAGCGCCCGTCGCGCGGGAAGCGGTCGATGCGGACGTCGGCGACGCCGTAGCCGCGGGCCATCGCGGCGATCGTCTCGGATTCGTGGAAGCCCGACTCGAACTCGCGCTCGTCCCTGAGCCACGGCGCGCCGGCCAGCTTGATCTCGTTGTTGAAGGCGATCTGGCCGGAGATCTCGTCGGCCAGGAGATCGAGGACGGACTGGGCGAGAGGCGTTCGGGGCATGACGTTCGGCCGGGGCGCGCGAGGGGCCGTCGCCGGCTGGGCAGGCGGCTGGGCGGGCGGCTCGGGTTGCCGCGCTTGCGGCCGCGGGGAGGCGAGGAGCGGCGGCGTCAGGAGGATGGCAAGCGAGAGCGCGGCCACGGAGCCGGCGCACAATACGGCCTCGAGGGCGGATAGCCTTTTAGTCATGAGCGGTCTCTCCTTAAACTGTTCGAGCCTGTCAGCTTCGGTTCGTGAGGGGCCGTCCCTCGCGGGCGCAGCCCCTATCGCATCAATACTAGTGTCCTGTCTCATAAATAACTTGACTATATAAATTATTGTTGTTATCATGGGCCCGTCCAGAAGGAGGCTGCCCATGAGAACAGGAAGACCGAGAAAGCCAA
>DSDX01000178.1 GCA_011048485.1 Candidatus Aminicenantota bacterium
ACCGGGAAGGGGTCCCACGTCCCGGCGTCGTCGATCGGGACGACCGGAACGCCGTCGGCGACGAAGCGGTCGTCTCGGAGCAGCATCGTCCCGGAGAGGCCGTTGTGGATGTCCGGGTCGACGAAGTTGAGGCCGGTATCGGGCGCGAGGTCGACGCCGAACAGCGCCTGGGCGTTGTCCCAGAACTGGGCGTAGTCGCGGACCGGGTCCGTCGTGGACTTGCCGTAGGCGTAGGTGTTGTCGACGATCCGGTATTCGAGCGTGACGCCCGCGGTGACGATTTCGGGAGGATCGCCGCGCCGCACGACCTGGGCCACGAGGGTGTTGTAGGGCGGGCTGAGGACCTCGGCGTCGTAGGTCGGGTTGAGGAAATGCATGCCTCTCTCGCTCCAGGCCAGGACGATATGGGTCATGGAGGCGGCGGGGATATCGACGGGCGTCACCGTGTCCTCGGCGTCGTCGGCGGAACAGGCGCCCAGGAGAGTGATCAAGACCAGGACGAGCAGGGCCCGCAGGAACGGTCGGCGCTCAGGCATGCCTATCTCCTTCCGGGATATTATTCACGGAATCCGCCCAATTTGCAAACGCCGGACCGCCCCGGTCCGTTTCCTTGTCATGCCCGGGGGGGCATGGTAAAATCGGAAAGCGTGATGTCGGTGGTCGGCCCGGCTGGGACCGAACTCGATCCGGACCGGCGGCGCCGAAGGGAGAATCAGCACGATGCCGATCTACGAGTACCGTTGCGCCGACTGCGGCCGGACCACGACCGTGGTGACGCTGGCCGTGACCGAGGCCGTAGACCCCGTCTGCGGCCACTGCGGCGGCCGGACCATGACCAAGCTCGTCTCCCGCGTCGCCGTCCGAAGGTCCGAGGAGAGCCGCCTCGAGAGCCTGGCCGACCCGTCCGCTCTGGCCGGCCTCGACGAGAACGACCCCAAGAGCGTCGCCCGCTGGATGAAGAAGATGGGCCGGGAAATGGGGGAGGAGGCCGGCGAGGGTTTCGACGAGGAGGTCGACAAGGCCGTCGAGGAGGCGGAACGGGATAAGGAGGCCGGGGCCATCGATGGTCCGGGCGGCGGGGACGATGACTGACATCCTGCTCTTCGCCGGCGGGGTCGTCTTCGGCGCCCTGGTCGTCCTCGTCGTCCTTCTGCTCAGGAAGAAGGACACGCGGGAGATCGCCCGGGCCCTGGTCAGCGAGACCGAGGCGGAGAAGGTCCAGGACCTCGAGGCCCTCATCGGGCGCGTCCGGGACAGCTTCGGGGCCCTGTCGCAGCAGGCCCTCAAGACTAGCACGGGCGAGCTCCTCAAGCTGGCCCGGGAGCACCTCGACGGCCGGGTCCACCTCGGCGAGAAGGAGCTCGAGACCAAGAAGCAGCTCATCGACCAGAACCTGGCCACCCTGAAGGGGGACATCCACAAGATGCAGGAGCTGGTGTCGCGTTTCGAGAGCGAGCGGGCCCGCCAGTACGGCGAGCTGGATGTCCAGCTGAAGACGGCCGCCCGGGAGACCTCGCGCCTCCAGGACACGGCCGACCATCTCCGCCAGGCCCTGGTCAGCACCAAGGCCCGGGGCCAGTGGGGCGAGCGCATGGCCGAGGACGTCCTGCGCCTGGCGGGATTCGTCGAGGGGATCAACTATCTCAAGCAGAAGGCCCTCGATGCCGCCGCGGCGCGCCCGGACTATACCTTCTGGCTGCCGCGGGGCATGAAGGTCAATATGGACGTCAAGTTCCCGCTTAACAGCTATCTCCGCTACCTCGAGGTCGACAACGAGGTGGCCCGGGAGACGCACAAGACGCAGTTCCTGAGGGACGTCCGGACGCGGATCAAGGAAGTGACGACCCGCGACTACATCAACCCGGAAGAGAACACCTTGGACTACGTCCTCGTCTTCATCCCCAATGAACAGGTCTATGCGTTCATCAACCAGAACGATCCCGGCCTCCTGGACGAGGCCCTCAAGGCCAGGGTCATCCTCTGCTCGCCGTTCACCCTGTTCGCCATCCTGGCCGTCATCCGCCAGTCGCTCGACAACTTCAGTATGGAGAAGACGGCCGGCGAGATCCTGGGCCTGGTCAAGAACTTCCGCAAGGAATGGGACAAGTTCGCGGAGGTCATGGTCAAGATGGGGGAGAAGCTCGACGGCGCCCGCGAGGAATTCCGGAAGATGACCCATACGCGCCGGGACAAGCTGGACAAGTCCATCCAGAAGATCGAGGACCTGCAGCAGCTGAAGGGCATGGGGGACGAGGCCGCCCTCGAGGGCGGGGAAGCCCCGGCCCTCGCGGCGGCGGATGAAGGATCCGGCGAGGAGTAGGCCGATGACCACGACTTATCCGTCCCGGAGGATCCCCCGAAGCCTGATCTACCTAGCCGCGGCCGTCACCGTCCTGGCCGGGATCCTGATCATCGGCGCCCTCAGAAAGAAGGGCGTCGACTCCTACAGGCTCGAGCCCATCGACCTCGACTACACCATCCTGGCCAACAGCACGGTCGATTATCCCGAACCTCTCGAGTTGGCCTTCCCGCGGGAAGG
>DSDX01000157.1 GCA_011048485.1 Candidatus Aminicenantota bacterium
CCTCCTCACCGCCTGACGGCCATCTCCGTCCCGAGGCCGGCGTCGAGGTCCTATCTTACGAGGGGCGGGAGATCTCCGTCAAGGGGGCCGGCGGCCCGACCTGCCTGACCCGCCCCTTCCGCTGATCCAAGGCCGAGGACGCCCTCGGATGAGCCCACACGGGGAGCCGGCCTCGGGACGGAGATGGCCGTCAGGCGGTGAGGAGGATCCTCCGATCCGGACCCGGCTCCGGACCGGGACGGCGTGAAGATCCACCGCAGCGAGCGGAGGCAAATCCCGAGACACCTTCGCGGCCGGCGTATCCTGGAGCGATCAACAGGATGCCCGAGGCCGAATTGACTAATCCGTCGGGAATCCCTATACTTAGGGGCTTGAAATCCGCCTAAGGACGTGGCCATGGACCTCTTCGAGAAATGCAAGGGCTTCTATTCGGACCCCAAGGTCGCCGAGAGATACGGATATCCGACCAATCCCCGCACGGCCCAGGCTATGGGCCTATTCCCCTACTTCATCCCCATCGAGCACGCCGAGGGGACCGAAGTTTTCATCCAGGGCAAGAAGTACATCATGATCGGCTCGAACAACTACGTCGGGCTGACCAACCACCCCAAGGTCAAGGAAGCGGCCGTCGAGGCCGTCAAGAAGTACGGCACGAGCTGCACCGGCTCCCGCTTCCTCAACGGCACCCTCGACCTGCACATCGAGCTCGAGGAGCGGCTGGCCAAGTACGTCGGCCTGGAGGCGGCTCTCGTCTTCAGCACCGGCTTCCAGGTCAACCTGGGGACCATCCCGGCCATCGTGGACAGGAACGACATCATCGTCACCGACCGGGAGGTCCACGCCAGCATCATCGACGGCGTCCGGATGGCCAAGGTCCTCAAGAACGCCCAGATCCGGACCTACAAGCACAACGACATGGCCGACCTCGAGGCGGTCCTGGCCTCCCTGCCGGCCGAGCCGGCCAAGCTGGTCATCGTCGACGGCGTCTTCAGCATGGGCGGCGACATCGCCAAGCTGCCCGAGATCATCCCCCTCTGCAAAAAGTACGGGGCCCGGTTCATGTCCGACGACGCGCACGCCATCGGCGTCATCGGCGGCGGCCGCGGCACGGGCTGGCACTTCGGGGTCCAGCAGGACGTGGACCTGGTCATGGGCACCTTCAGCAAGTCCTTGGCCTCGGTCGGCGGCTTCATCGCCGGGCCCAAGGAGGCCGTCCACTTCATCCAGATGTTCGCCCGGCCGTTCATGTTCAGCGCCAGCCTGCCGCCGTCCAACGTGGCCACGGTCCTGGCCTGCCTGGACGTCCTCGAGGCCGAGCCGGAGCGCGTCGAGCGGGTCAACGCCATCGCGGCGCGCGTCAGGCAGGAGCTCAGGGGCATGGGCTACAACATCGGCGAGACCGAGACGCCGATCATCCCCATCATCATCGGCGACATGATGAAGGCCCTCGAGGCCTGGAAGATTTTCTTCGAGGCCGGCATCTATACCAACGTCGCCCTGCCGCCATCGGTCCCGCCGGAGCTGTCGCTGCTGCGCACGAGCTACATGGCGACGCACACGGACGCGCAGGTCGACCGCGTGCTCGAGGTCTTCAAGAAGGTCAAGGACCTGGTCCACGTCGGCGAGTGAGGCCGGGAACGGCGCGATGGCCGACAAGCACTTCTGGAACATCCGGGCCAAGAATTACGATAAGCTCTACTGGACCAAGGACGCCGGCTACATCGAGAAGATCATCGAGGTGGCGCAGTTCGACCGCAACGACCTGGTCCTCGATGTCGGCACGGGCACGGGGGCCATGGCCCGCTCGATCCGCCCCCACGTCCGGCATGTCGTCGGCATGGACTTCTCCGATTCCATGCTCAAGCAAGGCAAGTGGGACGGCATCTCCATGGTCAAGTGGGACATCAACGACAGCCTGTTCCACAACCACCTGTTCGACAAGATCGTCGGCCGCATGGTCTTCCACCATATCCTCGACAACCTCGACCGGGCCCTCCTGCGCTGCTACGACCTCCTCAAGTGCCGCGGCAAGCTGATCGTCGCCGAAGGCGTGCCGCCGGGCGAGGACCCGGAGATCGTCGACTGGTACACGGAGATGTTCAAGCACAAGGAGAGGCGGCGGACCTTCACCAGGTCCTTGCTCCTGGGCTACTTCACCAAGAACGGCTTCCGGGACGTCCGGGCCTACCGCTACAGGATGAGGCGCTTCAACATCAACAACTGGCTGATCAACTCCGGACTCCCCCAAGCCAAACAAACGCTCATCCTCGCCATGCACCGGGACGCCCCGGACAAGGTCAAGGCCGCCTACGGCATGACCATCGAGGACGGCACCTGTTACGTCGACACCGAGAACCTGATCGTCATCGGCGCCAAACCCTAGGCCGGCCCGCGCCCCGACTTAACGTTTGCCCCGCGGCCGGGGTAGAGCCATACGGATGAACGAGACGGACAAGGAGCTCGTCGCGATGGTTCTCGCCGGCCGCACCGAGGCTTTCGAGCCGCTGGTCACACCCTACCGCGGACCGGTCCTGGCC
>DSDX01000355.1 GCA_011048485.1 Candidatus Aminicenantota bacterium
AGCGGGACGACCTCCGCGCCGTCCTCGAGCCGCCCGGCCCGGAGGACGGGCGTCCAGGGGTCGCTCGCCCAGCGGTCCGGGTCGACCGGCTGGCCGTCGTAATGGGCGTAGACGAGGAGGGTGCGGCGGGCGCCGGGCGCGGCGATCTCTCCGGTGACGACCGGCGGCGCGCCGGCCGCCTCGACGAGCCGGACCGCGATGCCTCTTCGGCGCATCATCTCCGCGAGGCGCTCGGCGTTGCGGCGGATATTCGCCTCGTCCGATGCGATATTCGGGATGGCCAGGAAATCGGCCAGCTCGGCCAGGCCGGGCTCCGCGGAGACCGCCGCCGTCTCCGCCCCGGACGGCCCGGCGGCCCGGGGTCCGGCGGCCTCGCGGCAACCTGAAAGCAGGGCCAAGCCGGCCAGCCCCAGGCCGGCCAGAGCCAGGCGGCCCAATCCCGGCCGTGTGATCCGGCCGTTCCGACAAGCCACGATGAAGGGATCGCGGGCCATGTTGATCATGTCTTCCTCCCCGTCCCTTTCATAGATGAGATCTCTCCGGCTGTCAAACGGAATACCCTGGATCCGATGCGCGGCGAGGGTGGGCCGGACAGGCCGCACGAATTCCCCCGACGGACCGGCTGAAGCGCGATCCGCTATGACGAAGGGCCTACCGCCCCGGATCGAGGGCGGCCGGAGGAGGGCTGACAGCCTCGACCTCTTCGCCCCGGAACGGATGGGGGAAGCGGATCTTCCAGGAGTGGAGGAGATAGCCCGTCGCGCCGGGGGTCGTCGCCAGTTCGTCGTCGACGCCGTCGGTCCTGGGCAGGCCGCCCTTGGCGTAGAGAGGGTCCCCGACGAGAGGATAGCCGGCATGGGCCAGATGGATGCGGATCTGGTGGGGGCGGCCCGTGGGAATGGTCACCTCGACGAGCGAGGCGCTGCGGCCGGAAGAACGGCGCAGGACCCGCACGCGGCTCGTCGACGGCCGACCGCCGGGGCTGTAGGCGTTGACGGTCGCCGGGAGCACGTGTTGGACGGGCCCGATGGGCACGTCGATAGTGAATGCGTCCGGCATGGACGTCCCCGTGGCCAGGGCCAGGTAGATCTTGACGATGCGGCGTTCCAACATGGCCCGGGCCAGCGAGCGCGCGGCCGGCCTGTTGCGCGTGAACACGATGGCCCCGGACGTGCCGCGCCCGAGGCGGTGGAGCGGCGAGCAGGAGTTCCCATAGCGCTCGCGGACGAGATGGAGCAGCGTGTTCTCGAGAAAGAAGCCCCCGGGAAGGACCGGCAGGCCGGAGGGCTTCGAAAGCACGAGAACGTCGTCGTCCTCGAACAGCACCCCGAAATCCGCGGGCGCGTCGGGCTCTTCCCAGGGCCGCCGGAAATAGACGAGGGTGTCGCCGTGGCGCAGGATAGCGTCGGCCTCGGCCGGGAGGCCGTTCCTCAGGACATCCCCGGCTTCGATCTTGAGCCGCCATTCGGCTTCCGTGGAATGGGGGTAGCGCAGCGCGTAGAAGGCCGCGACCGACAGGCCCTCGTCCTCGCGGAAGACACGGTCGGGATAGCGGTAGCCTTTGTTCTTCATTTGTCACATCGGCGGGACGGTCCCTTCTCCCCTAACGCCTTATGAGGGAGGCCTCTTGAAGGACCGTCCCCGCAGGGGGCTGTCCCCGCAACCGGCCGCGCCACTCAGGCCTTGGAGGCGTATTCGCCGGTCCGTGTGTCGACACGGATGGTCTCGCCCGCCGACATGTACTCGGGGACCTGGACGACGAGGCCGGTTGAGAGCGTCGCGGACTTCGTCCGGGCCGTCACCGACCCGCCCTTGACGGAGGGCGCCGTCTCGACGATCTCCAGATTGATGAACGTCGGGACCTCGAGGCCCAGGACGCGGCCCTCGGACGAGATGGCGACGAGCCCCTCGACGCCCTCGGTGAGGTAAGGCCACTCGTCCTCGATCTCGTCCTTCGCCAAAGTGAACTGGCTGTAGTCTTGGAGGTCCATGAAGGCGGCGCTCGAGGCGTCGCCGTAGAGATACTGGACCAGCCGGCGTTCGAAATCGGCTTCTTCGAGGACGTCGCCGCCGCGGAGCGACTGGTCGATCTTTCTCTTCGTCCTGAGATCGCGGAACCGGATCTTGTAGAGGGTCACCGCGCCGCGCGCGGACGGCGTCTGGACCTTGACCGTCTCGACGATGTGCGGGTCTCCGTCGATCCTGACGACGTCGCCTTTCTTCAGGTCCGATGCGTTGAACACGGGCGCTCCTCGACTCTCGCTCCCGCCGGCGTCTCCTCCTCCGACGAGAACACGATGATAGGCATCGGGCCGGAGCCTGTCAAGGAAGCCCGGCGATCGCCGTCCTATCTCTTGATCTTATACCCCTGGATGACCATGCCCATCACGGTCATGACGCACGAGTCGATGACGCCCTCGGCGTTGCGGACGAACTGAAGCTCGTAATAGTCGCCGGTCTGAGCCAGGGTGATGTCGAAGCACAGGGGCTTGTCCGCGACCGGGTGGATCTCCTCCAGCGTCTCGCCGG
>DSDX01000238.1 GCA_011048485.1 Candidatus Aminicenantota bacterium
CCTCCGGGTCATGCCGGGGTCGCTGTTGGGATTGATGATGAGGATCCTCACGTCGCCCTCCTGTCCGCGGCCGTCCGGATGTATTCGCGCGTCGAGTCGGTCGTCTCCGTGGCGTAGGCATTGCGCCCCTCGAGGTAATCCTTCATCAGGGCGAAGAACACCCCGCTCAGGGCCAGGATGGCCGCGAGGTTCGGCAGGGCGCAGGCGCCCACGGCGATATTGGCGAAGACCCACAGGCGGTCGACGTCGGCGAAGCCGGCGAAAAGGACCCCCGGCACGAGGTAGACCCACCTCAGCCAGCGGATGGACGCCCGGCCGAAGACGTGCGACGCGGCCGTCTCGAAGTAGACGAAGAACCCGATCTGGGTCGTCAGGCAGAACGTCAGGATGGAGAACGAGACGACGGCCGAAGCCATCCCGGCCGGGAGCGAGGAGCGGAAAGCCGCCAGGACGAGCTCGATCCCCGTCCGCCCTCCGTCGAGCACCCCCGTCGACAGGATGGCGAAGGCCGTGATCGTGCAGATGACGACGGTGTCGACGAAGACCTCGAACGCGCCCCACAACCCCTGCTGGAACGGGTGCGGCGTGTCGGCCGTGGCGTGGGCCATGGGCGCCGTGCCCAGGCCGGCCTCGTTCGACAGCATGCCCCGGGCCATGCCGTACTTGAGGGCCGAGGCGACGCTGTGGCCGGCGACCCCCGCGGCGGCCGGGACCGGCGAGAAGGCGTGGGTGACGATCAGGGCCAGGACGGCCGGGACACGGCCGCTGTTGAGGAGGACGACGGCCAGGCCGGCCGCGATGTAGACGAGCGACATGACCGGCACGAGCCGCTCGCAGAACCGGCCGATGCGGCGCAGGCCGCCGAGGATGATGGCGCCCGCGGCTACGGCGATGACCGCGGTCGTGATGTACGGGTCGAGGCCGTAGCTCTCGAGGAAGGCCCGGCCGACCGTGTGGGACTGGAGGAGCGTGGCCGTGAACAGGGCGTTGACGATGACCCCCACGCTGAAGGCCTTGGCCAGGAAGCCCCAGCCCAGGCCCTTGCGGATGTAGTGCATCGGTCCGCCCCGGACCCGGCCGTCGCCGCCGGCCGGGCCCGCGTCGCGATAATGGACGGCCAGGGTGATCTCGGCCGTCTTGGTCATCATCCCGAGGAAGGCCAGGGCCCACATCCAGAAGACCGCGCCCGGGCCGCCGAGCGACAGGGCCGTGGCCACGCCGGCCATGTTGGCCATGCCGACCGTGCTGGCCAGGGCCGTCGAGACGGCCTGGAAGGGGGTCAGGCGGCCGGCCCGGGCCGCCGCGCCTTTCCGGAACGCCGTGCCGGCCGTGCGCCGCAGGATGAAGCCGAAGCGTCGGACCTGGAAGAAGCGCGAGCGCAGGGTGAAGAACAGGGCCGTCGCGGCGATGAAGGCCATCGTCCACGGCCCCCACAGGAGGGCGTCGACGCGGGCGGCGAAGGCGAGGAGAGGCTCGAACATCGTTCACTCGAGCGCGCGGCGCAGGTAGCGGCCTCGGCCGGGCCGGCCGAGCAGCTCCCCGTCGTCGACGATGAGCTCGCCGCGCGACCAGACCTTGAGGACCTTGCCCGTCACCCGAATGCCCTCGTAGGCCGACCAGTCGGGGGCCATGTGGAGCGTGTCGCGGCCCATGACCCACTCGGCCTCCGGATCGAACAGGACGACGTCGGCGTCGGCGCCGGGCGCGAGGCCGCCCTTGCGGGGCGCGAGCCCGAAGAGCCGCGCCGGGGCCGCGGCCGCGATCTCGACAAGGCGCGTGAGAGGCAGCCCGCGCTTGACGACGCCTTCCGAGTGGAGAAGCGCGAGGCGGACCTCGACGCCCGGGATGCCGTTCGGGCAGAGGTCGAAGCGGTCGGCGCCCATGAGCTTGGCCCGCCAGGAGTAGGCCGCGTCGTCGGAGCTGACCTGGGCGATGCGCCCGTCGGCCACGGCCTCCCAGAGCCGGTCGCGGATGGCGGCCGTCCGAAGCGGAGGCGAGCAGATCCACTTGATGCCGTCGTCGCGGGCCAGCATGTCCTCGGTGAAGACGAGGTAGTGGGTGCAGGTCTCGGCGCGGACGTCGACGCCCTCGGCGCGGGCCGCGGCGACGAGATCGATGCCCTCGGCCGTGGCCATGTGAACGATGAACAGGCGGCCGCGCGCCTCGCGGGCGGCTTCGATGGCCCGGGCGATGGCCGCGTTCTCGACGCCGGGCGGGCGGCTGCGGGCGTGGTCGATGGGCGCGACCCGCCCTTCGGCGATGGAGCGGGCGATGCTCTTCTCGAGGGCGTCGTTGTCCTCGGCGTGGACAAGGAGCATGCCGCCGGACCGGCGCAGGGCGTCGAGGATGGCCGCGAGCTCCCCGGGCCCGACCATCAGGCCCTCCTGGCGGTAGGTCAGGTAGCACTTGACGGTCGGGGCGCCGGCGGCGACGACGGCGGGAATACCGGCGATGGTCTCGGGCGAAGGGCGGGTGATGACGGGATGGACGCCCCAGTCGATGAGGGCCTGGCCCGAGGCC
>DSDX01000303.1 GCA_011048485.1 Candidatus Aminicenantota bacterium
ATATGAGCGGACGGTGGCATTGTCAAGTCGGCATAGGAGAATTATCAACTCTTGACTGATAACGATATATTGTTGATGAATCATAGTGAACACAAGATGTTGTGTTAGAGGTTTGCCTTTAGGAGATAGGGTCTTGCAGATCATGAAAGCGAAGGATGGGACCCCGGTCATGGTGGGGGCTAGGGATACCCGGAAATCGCATCGTTTCAACGGCCCGAAGACCAAGAAAGAGCAGCTCCGCCGGAAGGGCCTCCTGGGCAAGATTCCGAAATCCGAACAACGCCTCCTAAGCCTCCGCCAGCGGGAGGCCCTTGGCAACTTCCTCGAGGCCGGCCTCGACCCGACCAAGAAGAACGAATGCGCCATCGCCGCCGGCTACTCCCCCGCCGGCAACCCCGGCCAGGCCATCGACAACGTCCTGGCCAAGCCCTTCATCCGGGAGCGCATCAAGGAGGCCCTCGAGAAGGCCGGGGTCAGCTACGACCGGATCGCCGAGGTCATCGCCGAGGGGCTCGAGGCCGAGCATCCCACGGCCGAGAAGCGGTTCGATCCCGAGGCCGGGAAATATGTCACCCCCAAGGACTACAACGCCATCGCCCGGTTCCTCAAGGAGGCTATCGACCTCCACGACCTCCGTCCGGCGACGAAGGTCGATCAGAATATCAACCGGCGCTCCGTCACGATCACCCTCACGGCCGACGACGGGGCCGCCTTCGCCAAGTTCAAGCGCATGAGGGAGGAGGCGCGACATGAAGCCGCTCTGGAAGGCGCTTAGGGTGTGGTGGTATTTCCGCAGGCTCAGAAGGGCCTGGAGGGTCATCCGCCGCACCGACCTCCTTATGGCCGACAAGCCTTCATGGAAGCGGCAAGCCTTCTGGCGAGCGTTCATTTTCCACCATGACTTCCGCCTCTTCGCCAGCCAGAAGTTCAACCGGGAGCTCCTGGGATGAAGAAGCGAGACGCGGAGGCCCTGATCGTCAACCTCCAGGCGAACTTCGGCCTCCCCGAGGAGATCAGGACCCCGAAGGACTTTATCGAGATGTCCCTCGAGGACGGGTTCTTTTTCTGCGGCTTCGTCCTCCGCCACGGCAAGAAGAAGGAGTATCACGACCTCAACCACATCCACCTCATGCTCATCGACTGGATGCTGACGGACCCGAACCCCCAGAAGCTCGTCCTCATGAGCCGCGACACCCTCAAGTCGACCATCGGCCGCGGCCTTTTCGAACAGAAATTCCTGAAACACGCCTACGCCGACGACGAGGCGCTTCTCGGCATCATCACCGGGGAGGAGACGCTCTCGACCGAGCACATCACGCTCATCGAGCATGAGATCCTGACCAATGAGCTCATCCAGGCCTTCTTCGCCGGCCATGTCCCGGCCAAGCCCTCCGACGCGAAAGCCTGGAACTCGGACATGATCCGATGGGGCCGGGTCGGCGTCGACATCGGATCGCTTCGAAAAACCCTGAGCGGGCGCCACTACCTCGGCATCTGGTCAGACAACATCATGAACGAGGTCAACGCCGCGACCCCTCAGCTCCGCGAATGGGCCGTCAAACGCTGGCGGTCCCAGGAGCCCCTCATGGGCGAGAGCGCCTGGGAGTGGGTCTTCGAGACCCCCTGGGAGCCGGACGACGTCTCCGGCGTCATCCTCGACCCGGAGGGCCTTTTCGACTACCGGAAGCTCCATCGCAAGAGCCCGGCCATGTTCATCACGGAGACGGGCTACTCGGCCTTCAGCTGCTTCGTCCGGGACGAGAACGGGCAGCTCAATTTCCCCGAACGGCTCGACGAGCACTACCTCGCCCGGAAGAAGCGGAAGATGGGGTCGTTTCTCTACTCCCGGATGTACGAGGGCCAGATCGTCTCGGACGAGGAACAGGTCTTCCAGCGCCGCCTCATCCAGCACTTCGAGGGGCGGCCCAAGTTCTTCTCCCGCAACCTGGTCGTCGATTGCTCCGGCACGACCTCGGCTCAGTCCACTCCGACGGCGATGTCCGACCTCGAGTGGGACCCTGACGGCGTCGGCCACCTCGTCTGGGCCGACGACTTCAAGGTCGATGTCCTCGAGCTCAAGAGAAAGGTCTGCGACAGGGTCGACGACGCGAAGAAAGAGGGTCGTCCCTACGACCAGGTCGGCGTCGAGTGGGAGAAATACGGCATCTACCTGGTCACGGAGCTCCAGAACGAGCGGCCGGACATTCCGCTCGTCCCGCTGAGGCTCCTCGGCCGGACCCGCGACGACAGGATCCTCCCGCTCCAGGGGCTCTACGAGACCGGGAAAATCAAGAGCGCCAAGGGGCTCGACAAGTATGAGGCGCAGCTCCTCGCCTATCGCCGGGGAAAGAAAGGCCAGGAGACGGGAATCCTCGACACCCTGGCCCACCACCTCGACATCCGCCTCATCCCGAAGCGGGTCGAGGCCCCGGATGCTGAGGCCGTCCGCCTCGACGAGTTCGCCGCCCAGGTAGCCCGCGACCGTCGCTTCCAGCGTTTCCAGCCTACCCC
>DSDX01000358.1 GCA_011048485.1 Candidatus Aminicenantota bacterium
GGGAAGGACTGGACGATGTAGGCCGTCCCGACGCTGATGGCGATGCCGATGACGGTGGTGTACTTGCCGACGAGGAGATAATGGGCGTCCGGGCGCCCCTTTCGGATGTAGGTGCCGTAGATGTCGTAGGTCCAGATGCAGTTGAAGGCCGTGACGTTGCCGGCCATCCCGGACATGAAGCTGGCCAAGAGGGCCGTGATGGCCAGGCCCAGAACGCCGTTCGGCAGGTAGTGCTTCATGAGCAGGATGAGGGCCGAGTTGTAGTCGGCCGTGGGCAGGGCCGCCTGGCTGAACTCGGGCAGGACGAGCAGGGCCACGAGGCCGGGGATGACGACGATGATCGGGACGAGCATCTTGGGAAAGGAGGCGATGATGGGGGTCATCCGGGCGGCGTTGATGTTCTTGGAGGCCAAGGCCCGCTGGACGACGAGGAAATCGGTCGTCCAGTAGCCGAAGGACAGGACGAAGCCGAGGCCCATGACGACCCCGAACCAATCGACGCCAAGAGGATTGTTGCTCGTGCCGAGGTACTTGATCGAGTGGAGCAGGGGCTCCTGAAGCTTGGCCACGAATCCCTGGAAGCCGCCGACCTCCTTGAGCCCGAGGAAGACGATGGGCAGGAGGCCGAGCCAGATGAGGAAGAACTGGATGACCTCGTTGTAGATCGAGGACGAGAGGCCGCCCCAGAAGACGTAGATGAGGACGACGGCCGCGGCGAAGAGGATGCTCGTCGTCAGGGACCAGCCGAGCATGATCTTGAAGAGCAGGGCCATGGCGTAGAGGCTGATGCCGCTCATGAGCACGGTCATGATGGCGAAGGAGATGGCGTTGAGGCCGCGCGTGGCCTCATTGTAGCGGAGCTTGAGGTACTCGGGCACGGTCCGGACGCGGCTGCCGAGTAGAAGGGCATCATGAAGATGCCCAGGAAGACCATGGCCGGGATGGCCCCGATCCAATAGAAGTGGACCGTGGCGATGCCGTACTTGGCCGAGTTGGCCACCATGCCGATGACCTCGAGCGCGCCGAGATTGGCCGAGAGGAAGGCCAGCCCCGTGATCCAGCTGGGGAGCGACCGGCCGGAGAGGAAGAAGTCCTCGCCCGTCTTCATGTACTTCTTCAGGGAATAGCCGACCAAGATCATGACCAGGATGTAGGCGGCGATGATGGCGTAATCGACGGCGTTCAGGGTGATGGCGGGGTCCATGGCGGTCTCCTCTGCGGCGGGGGAGCGGTCCTTTCCTTTTTCGAGAGGGGAGCATAATTCAGGGTCCGGGCGTTGTCAACGCCGGCCGGGGATCGTGCTCGGAGGGACGCGGCCCTTTTGCGGGCGCATAGGCGCTTTGGCATGTGTCCCCCTTCTTGATATATAGTGAGATCGCCCGAGAGCGCGAAGGCGGGAGATGCGTCCCCGTGGACCCGTCCCCTCGCCGGAACAGGGGAGAGGTCATGTACGAAGGGATCCCATCGAAGGTCCGCTCGGCGATCGCCGCGGCGGCCGTGGCGGCGATCGTCCTGTCCGCGCACGGGTGCCGGGAGCCGGGGACGCCTGAAGGGACGAATCCGGGCTCCGGAGTCGTCAGGATCGGGCCGGCGGACTCGATCTCCGAGCTCGAAGCGAAAGCGGCGGGGATCGTCCCATCCGAGCGGCAGTTCCGCTGGCAGGCGCTCGAGTTCCAGGCCTTCGTCCATTTCGGCATGAACACCTTCACCGACCGGGAGTGGGGCGAAGGGACGGAAGACCCGAAGCTCTTCGACCCGACCGATCTCAGCGCCGACCAGTGGGTCGAAGCGGTCAAGGCAGCGGGCATCCGGGGGCTCATCGTCACGGCCAAGCACCATGACGGCTTCTGCCTGTGGCCCAGCGCGTTCACGGAGCATTCGGTCAAGGCCTCGCCCTGGAAGGACGGGAAGGGCGACGTCGTGGGGGAGGTGGCCGAGGCCTGCCGCAAGGGTGGGCTCGCCTTCGGCGTCTATCTTTCGCCCTGGGACCGGCACGAGCCGTCGTATGGGGACTCGCCGCGCTACAACGAGCACTTCAAGAACCAGCTCCGCGAGCTCCTGACCCGGTACGGCGAGGTCTCGGAGGTCTGGTTCGACGGCGCCTGCGGTGAGGGGCCGAACGGCAAGCGCCAGGTCTACGACTGGGCCGGGTATTTCGCCCTTATCCGCGAGCTCCAGCCGGGCGCCGTCATCTCCATCATGGGCCCGGACGCCCGCTGGATCGGGAACGAGGCGGGCGTGACGCGCGAGAGCGAGTGGAGCGTCATCCCGGTCGTCGGCAACGACGATGCCCCCGACGAGAAGAACCCGGGCGGCATCGCCGGCCTCGACGCCCAGGCCAAGGACCTCGGCTCGTTCGGCCGGATCGCCGAAGTCGCCAGGCAGGGAGGCCGGCTTATCTGGTATCCCGGCCAGGTCGACGTCTCCATCCGGCCGGGCTGGTTCTACCACGAGGCCGAGGACGACAAGGTCAAGACCCTCGACCGCATCCTCGACATCTATTACA
>DSDX01000005.1 GCA_011048485.1 Candidatus Aminicenantota bacterium
CCTCGCCGCAGAAGCCCAGCGAGCCCGCGAGGAGCCCGTCGACGAACCATTTGAAGCCCACCGGGACCTCGTAGAGACCCCGGCCGAGGCGGGCGGCCACCCGGTCGATCAGAGAGCTCGAGACGAGGGTTTTCCCGACGGCCGTGCTGGCTGGCCAGCCCTCGCGGTGGCGAAAGAGGTACCAGACGGCGACGGCCTGAAAGAAGTTGGGATCGAGGAGCCCGGCGCTCCGGGTGACGATCCCGTGGCGGTCCGCGTCGGTGTCGTTGCCGAAGGCGACGTCGAACCGGTCCTTGAGCCCGACGAGGTTGGCCATGGCGTAAGGCGAAGAGCAATCCATCCGGATCTTGCCGTCCCAGTCCACGGTCATGAAGGAGAAGGTAGGGTCGATCCTCCGGTTCACGACCTCGATTGAGATCCCGTAGCGGCGGGCGATCGGGTTCCAGACGTCGATCGACGAGCCGCCGAGCGGGTCGGCCCCGATCGCGAGCCTGGCCCCGGCTATCACGTCCATATCGACGACGTTGGCAAGATCCTCGACATAGGGCGTGATAAAGTCGAAGGCCGTCGTGGTCGGGGCCTCGAGGGCCCGCTTCAGGGGGATCCTGGGAATGCCGCCCAAGCCTGATCCGAGGAGCTCGTTGGCCCGCTTCTCGATCGCGGCCGTGGTCTCCGCCGGCGCCGGCCCTCCCTCCGGCGGATTGTACTTGAAGCCCCCGTCCTCGGGGGGATTGTGCGACGGGGTGATGACGATGCCGTCGGCCAGCCCCGTTCTCTTCCCCCGATTGTGGGCCAGGATGGCGCGGGAGACGAGCGGCGTGGGGATGTAGGGCGAGCCCTCGGGGATGAAGAGCCGGATCCCGTGCGCGGCGAAGACCTCCAGGGCCGTGGCGAAGGCCGGTTCGGAGAGGGCGTGGGTGTCCTTGCCCACGAACATCGGCCCGTCGATCCCGTTCTTGGTCCTGATCTCCGCGATGGCTTGGCAGACGGCCAGGATGTGGTTCTCGTTGAAGGAGGTCTCGAGGGAGCTTCCCCTGTGGCCCGAGGTCCCGAAGGAGACGCGTTGGGAAGGGATGGAAGGATCGGGAGCAAGCTCGCGGTAGGCCGAGAGGAGCCGGGGGATGTCGGCCAGGAGCGACTCGGGCGCCGGCTTGCCGGCGAGGGCGTGGACTTTCATGGGCTCGACCGCCTTTCCAAGGGCCAGATTAAAGCTCCCTTCCGGCCTTGTCAACGGGACCGCGAGGCGCCGAGGCCGTGGCTTCGAGGCGTCAGCGCTTGAGATAGATCTTCGGGTCGAGGCCCGCATCGGGGGGCAGGCGCCACATGAAGTCCGGGTCGATTCGGGGCTCGTCGTCCCGGTGCTTTTCCATGAGCGCGATCTTCCTCATGATCAACTCGGGCAGGTTCGTCCCGTACATGTTGAAGGTCTCGCCCGCCGGGTCGACGGGCATGAAGCGCGTCCGGGACGATCCGAAGAGCGCGGCCAGGTCTTTGGCGTTTCGGATCTCATCGTCGACCATGGCCCGGACGGCGGCCCGGCGGCGGGCCTTTTCGGCCGGGTCCTCGGCTTCGATATAGCCGTGGACGCCGGCCACCCAGGCCGCGGTGTTGCGCAGGGTCCGGAAATAGCAGCGCAGGGCCCGGAGGCGGTCGAGCTGGTCGACGAAAACCGTTCGTGCTTCCCCCGACGCCGCTTTGACCGCCCCGCCCAGGACGGCGATGGCCTCGTCGAGCGGCTTCCAGGCCGCTCGGTCGGCCTGGGCCACGGCCGCGTCGGCCTGCGCTGTGTCTATGAGCGTCCAGAGGATGTCCGCGCCCAGATCGACGAGGTTGGGATTGTTGAAGGTCACGGTCATGTACTTCTCGTAATAGGCCCGCTCGGCCTCGGGGATCTTTTCGATATCCGGGGCGAACGGCCGGACCAGGAGCCGGTACCAGGGGAAGCCCCAGTTGTTGTCGCCGTAGAGCATGATCGAGGGGAAGCCCCGCACGGCCGTATCGCAGAGGCGCCAGGCCTCGATGAGGGCGGGGGCGGCGTCCTTTCCGACGAGCCTTGCGGCCGCCGCGGCGACGACGGCGTCGATATCGGCGGCGGGGTCGAAGTTGAAGGCCCTCAGGACCTCCCGGTTGACGTCGTAGGGCGCGAGCGGGGCCGGGTCCACGGTGACCTGGGCCTTGTCGAATCCGGCCGCCCGGAGCGCGCCGACCTCCTCGGCCGCGAGCCAGGGCGAGGGGATGCCCAGAAGGTAGTTGTTCTGAAGGCGGGTCGTGGTGAAGATCTCGCTCCCCTGAGCGGGTAGGGCCTTGAGGCGCCGGCCGCGCGGCGAGTCGTCGAGCTCCTTCGGCGCGACCCAGAGGTCGAGCCCTTCGCTGAGGCCGTCGAGGATGAACGCCTCCTCGTTGGCGAAGGAGAAGAGGTTGAAGAGCAGGCGGAAGCCGGGCCGCGTCTCGGCGGCGGCCTCACGCAGGGTCCGGAAGTAGCGCAGGACGTTCGCCGCGGCCG